>NZ_JBEXSI010000094.1:0-16279 GCF_040613515.1 Streptomyces sp. NPDC006261 | reverse complement strand
GCAGTTTCCTGCGACCTTCGAAGGCGCGTGCCCCGATCGAAGAGGCGCGCGGGGGAGCGGCGTTGCTCCAGGCCCCTTGCTTTCAGGGCCGCACGGTGCACAGGGCGAGGAGGCAGAGGTTGAACCCCTGGGTGTTGCTGGGGCCCGTGTGGCCGCCGGGTCCGGATTCGCCGACGCTGCACCGGGCCAGCAGACAGAGATTCCCGCCCTGTATTCCCCGGTAGTGGGCGAGCGGGCCGGAGGAGGTCCCGCCCTCACGCGCAGTAGACGCCTGGCGGGGTGCCACCTCCGAAGAGGCGGCGGCCGAGGCTGCGGGAGCGGAAGCCAGCAGAACGGTGCCAACGAGGGCTCCGACGAGCTGCCACCGCAGAGCGGGAACAGGGATCTTCATTGTGTTCTCCTTTTCGAATTCCGGGACATGGGAACGCCGCGCCCGAACGAACGTCCGGACATCACCTCTTCGGTGCGAAGCCCTCCATGGATGGGTGTCTGGCGCAAAGCCGCCCGACGATTGGCTGATACACGCCGGCGAACTGCAAAAGATCGGCCCGCCGACGTGTCGTGCGCCACATGGGCAATCCGAGGCTGATGTGACTCCGAACGACTGGTGTGAAGGCCCCTTTGGGGCGACGTCAGCGCAACGGAGGCGGTCAACGTGCACCGGCCCAAAGAAGCGGATACTTCGCGATCGCGATGTGTACGCCCTCGACCGGGGCCGGCAGTCCCCGCGACCGGCCCCGACCCGTCCCGCTCCGCCCTGCCGCACATGCGCGCCCCGGCCCATGGCGTCGCAGGTCTCCCCCACCGAGGTGAATTCGCGTGACCGACGTACCGCACACCGGAACCCCGACGACCGAACTGCGCCTGACCGCCGCTCAACAGGGGGTCTGGTTCGCGCAGCGGCTCGACCCGGCCAATCCGGCGTACAACATCGCGGAGTACGCCGATATCCGGGGCCCTGTGGAACCGGACCTGCTGCGCCGCGCGGTCGGCCACACCGCGGCCGAGATGGAGGCTCTGCGCACCACCTTCGGTGAGCGGGACGCGGTCCCCTTCCAGCGCGTGCGGGAGAGTGCGTCCATATCCCTGCCGTGGGTGGACCTCTCCGACGAGGCGGACCCGCACGCGGAGGCTCTGCGGCGGATGCGGCTGTGTCTGGCCGAGCCCGCGGACGTATCGGCGGGGCCGCTGGTCCGTGTCACCCTCTACCGGCTCTCTCCCTCGCGCCACCTCTTCCACCAGCAGGTGCACCACCTGGCGCTCGACGGCTACGCGGCGGTCCTGGCCCTCTCCCGTATCGCCGAGGTCTACACCGCTCTCGTTCTCGCCCCGGATGTCCTTCCCGAGCTGCGTCCCGCAGGTTCTCTCGCCGCGCTCATTGAGGAGGAGGACGCCTACCTCGCGTCCGAACAGGGCGCCCGGGACGAGAACTTCTGGGCAGAACACCTCGTCGGCGCGCTCCCTCCCGAGGCCCCCGCACCGTCAGGTACGAGGAGGGAGTACGGGACGGCATCGGTGCGACGGGTGTACAGCCGGGCGGAGACGGCACGGCTGAAGGCCGCCGCCAAGCGCGCCGGAACAGGCTGGCCGACCTTCCTCATGGGGGCGCTGGCGCTGTGCCTGCACCGGGAGAAGGGGCTCGGCGAGGTCGTGCTCGGCCTGCCGGTCACCGGTCGGCGCACTCCCGCCGCACGGTCGACACCCGCCATGCTCAGCTCGATCCTGCCGATGCGACTCACCGTCTCCCCCTCCGACCGGGTGGCCGATCTGGCGCGCCGGGCCTCCGCCGAAGCCCGTTCCGTACTGCGTCACCAGCGCCGGCCGGCCGAAGCAATCCGCCACCAACTGGGGTTGACCGGAACGACGACGGCGCTGACCGGGCCCTCCGTCAACTTTCTCGCGTTCGACGACGCCCTGCGATTCGGCCCTCACCCGGCGACCCTGCACAACCTGTCGATCGGCCCGGTGGAGGACCTGGCTGTGGCCGTGCACGCCTCCTTCGGCGACGGAGGTATGCACGTCGATCTGCTGGGCAACGCCGCGCGCTACGGTCAGCAGGACCTCGTAGAGCCGCATAAGCGCCTGTGCCGCATTCTCGACGCGTTCGTGGAGGACCCGGAGCGGACCGTCGGAGCGCTGAGCCCCGTCGCCGAGGACGAACAGCGGCGGGTGCTCGGACTCGGCGCCGCTCAGCAGCCGGCAAGTGACGCCCCTGAGCCGTCCCCCCTGACCGAGCAGTTCGCCCGGCAGGCGCGAACCACCCCTCACCAGAGCGCCGTTGTCTGCGACGGCACAACCCTCACCTTCGAAGAACTCGACCACCGGGTGAACCGCCTGGCGACCCTGCTCGCCTCGCGGGGCGCCCGGCCCGGCACCCGCGTCGCGGTGGGACTGCCGCGCTCCACGGATCTCGTGGTGGCGATGCTCGCCGTGATGCGGACGGGGGCCGCCTATCTGCCGCTCGACCCCTCCTACCCGGCCAAGCGGCTCGCCTTCATGATCGACGACTCCCGACCCGTGGCCCTGGTGGCGACCGCGTCCTCGGCGGCCACGATCGACCCCCGGGGGTCAGTCCCGCGCATCGCCCCCTCGACGACGCCGGCCGTCTCCCCGGCCGGTGCGGTCGAAAAGCCGGCCGGACCCGGACCTCAGGATGCCGCGTACGTCATCTACACCTCCGGATCCACCGGCCGCCCCAAGGGCGTCGTCGTCGAGCACCGCTCTCTGAGCAACCTCCTGGAGCACCACCGTCGGGAGGCGCACGCCCTGGCCGAGGAGGCTCTGGGGCGACGGCTGCGGGTGGCCCTGTCCGCCGCGACCTCCTTCGACGCGGCCTGGGACCCGGTGCTCTGGATGGTCGCCGGACACGAGTTGCACATCATCGCGGACGACGTCCGCCGCGACCCCCAGGCCCTGGTCCGGTACCTCGTCGACCATCGCGTCGACGCGATCGAGACGACCCCCACCTATCTGCGGCAGATGCTGGCATCGGGGCTGCTCACCTCGGAAAGCCACCGGCCGCGTGTCATCGCCCTGGGCGGGGAAGCCGTCGACGACGGGCTCTGGGAGGAGCTGGCCGCCGACCCCGACCTGCTGGTGTTCAACTTCTACGGACCCACCGAGACCACCGTCAACGCCGTGACCGCCCGGATCACCGGTGCGTCCCCCGTGATCGGGCGCCCCGTCACCGGGGCCGGGGCCTATGTGCTCGACCCGTCCCTGCACCCGCTGCCCAGAGGATCGGTGGGCGAGCTGTATCTGTCGGGCGAGGGCGTGGCGCGCGGATACGCGGGCCGTCCGGGGCTCACGGCCGAACGCTTCATGCCGGACCCCTTCGGCCTTCCGGGTGCCCGGATGTACCGCACCGGTGACCTCGCCCGGTGGGGCGAGGACGGTTCGCTGGAGTTCGTCGGGCGCAGCGACCGGCAGATCAAGGTGCGCGGTGTGCGGGTCGAGACCGGGGAGATCGTGGCCGCGCTGCGTTCCCTCCCCGGTGTCGAAGACGCCGCTGTCGCCCTGACCACCCCGCAGGACGGTCCCGAGCGGCTGGCCGCGTTCATGGTGGCCGGAGATGGTGCGCCCACTCAGGCGGAGACGCGCGACGCGGTCGCGGCCCTGCTGCCCGGCCCGTCGGTGCCGACGGCCTGGGCGACGGTGAAGCGCCTGCCGCTCACCCCCAACGGGAAGCTCGATGTGGCGGCTCTGCCGCCGGCTCTGCCCATCGCGTCCGAAGGCGGTGCCCCGCGCACCGCCCAGGAGGCCCGGATGTGCGCGGTCTTCGCCGCGTGCCTGGGGGTGGAGCGGGTCGGCCGGGACGACGACTTCTTCGCGCTGGGCGGCCACTCGTTGCTGGCGATGCGGCTGATCGGCCGGATCCGCAGCGAGTTCGGCGCGGAGGTGCCGATCAGCACCCTGTTCTCCACACCCACACCTGCCGGCCTGGTCACGACGCTGGGCGACGTCTCCCCGGCCCGGCGTTCGGTAACGGCGGTCGTCCCCCGCCCGCGGCGGCTTCCCCTCTCGTTCGGGCAGCAGCGGCTGTGGCTTCTGGAGACGCTGGGCGACGCGGGTGCGTCCTACCATCTGCCGGTCGCGCTGCGCCTGCACGGTGCGCTGGACCGCGACGCTCTGGAGCTGGCCCTCCACGACGTCGTGGAGCGGCACGAGGCGCTGCGCACGATCGTGGCGGAGACCCCTGAGGGCCCATGCCAGGAGATCCTGCCGCCCGCGCGGCTCCCGCGTCCGCTTCTGCGGGTCATGGCCGCCGGTGATCCGCTGGAGCCGGACGGCGCACGCTTCGACCTCGAGCACGAGATCCCGTTGCGGGCACGGTTGTTCCCCGTGGGCGCCGAGGAGCACGTCCTGATCGTGACGTTGCACCACATCACCGCCGACGGATGGTCGATGGGGCCGCTCGTACGGGACCTGTCCACCGCCTACGGCGCGCGCCGCTCGGGGCGGGCGCCAGGGTGGGACGAACTGCCCGTGCAGTACGCCGATTTCGCGCTGTGGCAGCGTGACCTGCTCGGAGATCCCGACGCGCCGGACAGTCTCGCGCGCCGCCAGCTCTCCTCCTGGGCGGACTCTCTGGCCGGGCTGCCGGAGGAGTCGTCGTTCCCGATGGACCGGCCGCGCCCGGCCCGCTCCTCGGGGCGGGGCGGGAGCGTCCCCGTGCGCATTGGGGCGCCGGACCACCGGATGCTGGTCAAGCTGGCCGGGGACCGCGGCGCGAGCTCCTTCATGGTGCTGCACGCGGCGCTGGCCGCCCTGATGTCGCGCCTGGGCGGGGGTGAGGACATAGCCGTCGGCACCCCGGTGGCAGGCCGTACCGACGACGCGCTCACCGAACTGGTCGGCTTCTTCGTCAACACACTGGTCCTGCGGGCCGACACCTCCGGAGCCCCGGCGTTCCGTGCGCTCGTGGACCGGGTGGCCCGTACCGACGTCGCCGCCTACGCGCACCAGGACATCCCCTTCGAGCGGGTGGTCGAGGAGCTCGCGCCGCCGCGGTCGCTCGCACGCCACCCGCTGTTCCAGGTGATGCTGAGCCTCAACAACACCCCCGCGCCCCGCCCTCGACTCGACGGTCTCACAGTCGGCCACGAGAGGTCCGTGGGGCGGTCGGGCTCCAAGTTCGACCTCAGCTGGGACCTGTCCGAGCACCACGACGACCAAGGCCGCCCGGACGGGATCACCGGTGAGCTGGAGTACGACGAGGACCTCTTCGACCGTACGACGGCGGATCGGTTCGCCGAGCACTTCACCCGGCTCCTGAGCGCCCTGCTCTCCGAGCCCGACCGTCCGATGACGGACCTCGGCTTCCTGACCCCGTCGCAGCGCGCGGCGGCACTGGACGAGCTGCCGCGCACCGCGCGCAAGCCGCTCGGCGCGACGCAGAGGGCTTCCGACGACGGGACGGTGCTGGACGTCCTGGCGACCCGCGCGGCCGTCCAGCCGGACCGCACCGCGGTCGTGGCCGGCGACAAGCGCCTCACCTTCGGTGAACTGCGCCTGCTCTCCGACCGCCTGGCCTGCTCGCTCAGGGACCGGGGGATCGAGGCCGGTGACCGGGTGGCGGTGGCGCTGCCCCGCACCTCCGTCGCCGTCGTGGCGGTGCTGGGCATCCTGCGAGCCGGAGCCGTGTACGTCCCGCTCGACCCGGCGCAGCCTGCAGCCCGCACCTCGCTGATCCTCGACACCGCCGCCCCGCGCCTGGTGCTGGCCACCTACGCCACCCGGGCGGCTCTCCCGGACACGGCCGACGTCCTCCTGCTCGACGCGGCCGAGCGGGAGAACACCGCTGCGGCGACCATGCCGGCGCCGCCCCGCGGCCGTGACGCCGCGTACGTGCTGTACACCTCCGGATCCACCGGGTTGCCCAAGGGCGTCGTGGTCGAGCACCGGTCCCTGGCCGTGCTGCTCGCCCATCACCGCGACCACCTGATGGGCCCCGCCGAGGCGGAGAACAACGGGCTCCCACTGCGGGTGGCGCACACGGCCGCGATGACGTTCGACGCCTCCCTCGACCCGCTGCTGTGGATGATCGCGGGCCACGAACTGCACCTCGTGGACGACCTGACGCGCCGGGACCCCGAAGCCCTCACCGCCCTGCTCCACGACCGGGCGATCGATGTCGTGGAAACCACCCCCTCGTTCGTCGAAGAGCTGCGCTCCTGCGGCCTGTTCGCACCCGGCCGGCCTCGACCACGCGTGCTGGCACTGGGCGGGGAGGCCGTACCCGCACCGCTGTGGCGGGAACTGGCCGCCCTGTCCGACGTGGCGGTGTGGAACCTGTACGGCCCCACGGAGACCACCGTGGACAGCGTGATGGGCCGGGTCCTGCCCGGCGTGCGACCCCACCTCGGACATCCGGTGGCCGGCGCCCGGGCCCGGGTACTGGACCGGCGGCTGGAGCCGGTCGCCCCCGGGGTGACGGGAGAGCTGTATCTGTCGGGCCCGGGTGTCGCCCGGGGCTACGACAACCGCTCCGGCGCGACGGCGGAGCGCTTCCTGCCCGACCCGTACGGAGCGCCGGGCTCACGGGTGTACCGCACCGGCGATCTCGCGCGCCGGGTCGAAGGACGTCTTGAGTACCTGAGCCGTGCGGACGGACAGATCAAGATTCGTGGATTCCGGGTCGAGACCGGCGAGGTCGCATCCGCCCTGGACGCCCATGGTGACATCGCGCAGTCGGCGGTCGCGGTCCGCTCCAACTCGGGCTCGAACTCGGGCCCGGGGGGAGCGCAGCTGGTCGCCTGGGTCGTGCCCGTCGGTCATCGGGACCTGTCCTCCCGGGAGCTGCGGGCCTTCGTCGCGCAGCGGCTGCCGGCCCACATGGTGCCTTCGCTGATCGTGCCGGTCGCCGCTCTCCCCCTGACCCCGCACGGGAAGGTGGACTTCGCGGCGCTCGGACTGACCACCGTCGCGGAGGGTACGGATGTGGAGAAGCGGGCGCCGCGGTCCGCCCCGGAGGAGATCCTCTGCGCCCTGTTCGCCGAGAGCCTGGAGCACGAACGGGTCGCCCCTGACGACGGCTTCTTCGAGCTGGGCGGACACTCGCTCCTGGCGACCCGGCTGATCGGCCGGATCCGCTCCGCGTTCGGCGTCGAACTCCCGGTACGGGCCCTGTTCGAAGCCACGACCCCCGCCTCGCTCGCCGAGCGGCTGGAGGGAGCGGGCGCGGCGCGGCCCGCGCTGCGGCGGGCGCCCCGCACGGAACGGCCACCGCTGTCCACGGCACAGGAGCGCCTGTGGTTCCTGCACCAGCTGGACCCCGAATCGGCGGCCTACCACATGGCGTTCGCGGTCCGCCTGGACGGCAGCCTGGACCGGCACGCCCTGCGGAGCGCGCTGGGTGATGTGCTGACCCGGCACGAGATCCTGCGCACGGTGGTCGAGCCCGGCGACGGCGGCCCCCGTCAGCATGTGCTCGCGCCCGGTGACGCACTGCCGGAACTCCCCGTCGTGACGATCGAGGAGGGTCGCCTGGGCGAGGCACTGCGTGAGGCAGCGGCCGAGCCCTTCGACCTCACGCACGATGTCCCCCTGCGGCCGGTCCTGTTCCGGAGCGGTGAGGACCGGCACACCCTGCTGGTCACCGTCCATCACATCGCGGCGGACGGATGGTCCACGGGGCCGCTGGCCCAGGACCTGGCCGGCGCCTACGCGGCGCGGTCCGCCGGGCGGGCACCGAGCTGGGCGCCCCTGCCGGTCCAGTACGCGGACTACACCCTGTGGCAGCGCGACCTGCTCGGCAGCTTCGAGGATCCTGTCTCCGCGGCCTCGGCCCAGCTCGCCTTCTGGAAGGACCGCCTGGCCGGCGCCCCGGAGGAGACCGTTCTGCCCACCGACCGCCCCCGGCCCGCCTCGCCGAGCGGTCGTGGGGGCACGGTCCCGGTACCCGTACCGGAGGAGACCATGGCGGAGGTGGCGCGGCTTGCCAGGTCGACGGCGAGCAGCACGTTCATGGTGCTGCACGCCGCCCTGGCGGCGCTGCTGCACAGGATGGGGGCCGGCGGCGACGTCACCATCGGCACCCCGGTGGCCGGGCGGACCGACGAGGCGCTCGACCCCTTGGTCGGCTTCTTCGTCAACACCCTCGCCCTGCGGACAAACCTCGGCGGCGACCCGGACTTCACCGAGCTGCTCGCCCGGGTACGGGAGACGGACCTGGCCGCCTACGCCCACCAGGAGCTGCCCTTCGAGCGGCTGGTGGAGGCCGTGCGGCCGACGCGCTCGCTCTCCCGCCACCCGCTCTTCCAGGTCATGCTGACCCTCAACAACCACCGGCCGCCCCGGCTGGACCTGCCCGGCCTGGAGGCCCGGCTGGAGGGGGTCGACACCGGAGGCGCGAAGTTCGACCTCTCCTTCTCCTTCACCGAGCGGACGTCGGCCGGGAGCGGCGGGACCCACCTCGACGGAACGCTGGAGTTCAGCCAGGACATGTTCGACACCGAGACCGCCGTACGGATCGCGGACCGGTTCACCCTTCTCCTCGCGCACGCGGTGGGCGACCCCACCACGATCGTGGGCGACCTGCCGCTGACCAGCGCCGAAGAACAGCGGCGGCTGCTGGACCTGGGCGGTGGCGCCGGTGGACTCCGTCACGACGCCACGCCTCCCCCGACGGTGCTGGACCGGTTCGCGGCCACGGTGGCCGCGGCGCGCAGCGGCGACATCGCGGTGACCGCCCCGGACGGCAGCCTCTCCTTCACGGAGCTGGACGCCCGCTCCGACCGGATCGCCGCGCTGGTCGCCCGGGCCGGTGCGGGCGCCGGAGACCGGGTGGCCGTTCTGCTGCCGCGCGGCACCGACTCGATCGCCTCCCTCCTCGGCGTTCTCAAGGCCGGGGCCGTCCACGTGCCGGTGGACGACTCCCTCCCGCAGGCCCGGATCGACGCGGTGCTGGCCGACGCACGCCCGCACACCGTGCTCACGGCGGACGCCACCCACTCCCGGGCAGCGGCCCGATGGCACCGTGTGAACCTGGACTCCGCCACCGCGCCCGCACCCCTGCGGGAGCGGGCCCGGCCGGGCCCCGCCGAGCCCGCCTATCTCCTGCACACCTCGGGCTCGACCGGCCGCCCCAAGGGAGTCCTGGTCGGCCACGGCTCCCTCGCCCGGCTGCTGGAACACCACCGGCGCCATCTCTTCGGGCCCTCGGTACGGGCGGCCGGAAAGCCCCGGCTCGACGTGGCGCTGACGGCCGCCCTGTCCTTCGACGCCGCGTGGGACCCGGTGCTCTGGATGCTCGACGGGCACCGGCTCCACGTCCTGGACGATCTGACGCGCCGGGACCCGGAGGCACTGGTCGAGGCGGTACGCGTCCTGGGCCTCGACGTGCTGGAGTCCACGCCCACACATGTCCGGCAGATGCTGGACGCCGGGCTGTTCGCCGGGGCCGGCCGGACCCCGTCCGTGATCGTCCTGGGCGGCGAGGACGTCCCGCCCCTCCTCTGGGACGATCTGCGGTCCCGGCCGGGCCTGACGGCCTGGAACTTCTACGGGCCCACCGAGGCGACGGTGGACACCCTCACCGCCGAGCTCCGGGCGACCGGGCGGCCCGTGCTCGGCGCCCCGGTCGAGGGGACGGCCGTACGGCTCCTCGACGACCGGCTGCGGCCGGTCCCGGTCGGGGTGACAGGCGACCTCTACCTGGCCGGGGACAGCCTGGCCCTCGGTTACCACGGACAGCCCGCGGGCACCGCGGCCCGTTTCGTGCCCGACCCCTACGGCCCCGCGGGAACCCGGATGTACCGCACCGGAGACCGGGCCGTACGGACGCCCGACGACGCTCTGGAGTTCGCCGGGCGCGCCGACGACCAGGTCAAGGTGCGCGGGTTCCGGGTGGAGCCGGAGGGGATCGCCGCCGTACTGGCACAGCACACCGACGTCTCCCAGGCGGCGGTGGTCGCGCACGGTGAGGATCCCGGAGGCTCCCGCCTGGCCGCGTATGTGGTGCTCGCCGCACAACCCGCCGCCCCGGCCGGGAGCGCTGCCGTGGACCGCGCCGCGCCCACCGGCCCCTCGCTGTCCGACGCCGAACGGCTCGACGGGGTGCGGGAGCACACGGCGGCCCGGTTGCCCGGGTACATGGTGCCCTCCGGCTGGATCGCCGTGGACCGCATCCCCCTGACGCCGAACGGAAAGCTGGACCGGAAGTCCCTGCCCGACCTCACACCGCAAGCGGGGTCCGCGGGCACGGGGCGCAGCCCCCGTAACCCCCGGGAGGACGTGCTGTGCACGCTGTTCGCCGAGGTGCTGGAGCGCGAGCAGGTCCTCATCGACGACGACTTCTTCGCCCTCGGCGGTCACTCCCTGCTGGCGGCGGGCCTGATCCGCCGCATCCGTGACGGCCTGGGGGTGGACGTCAGCATCCGCAGCCTGTTCGAGGCGCCCACGGTCGCCGCGCTCGCGGAACGGATCGGCGCCGGCGTCCAGGACAACCCGCTGGCCACACTGCTGCCGCTGCGGACCAGGGGCAGCCTGCCGCCGCTGTTCTGTGTCCATCCGGCCGGCGGCCTGGCCTGGTCGTACGCGGGGCTGCTCCCCCACCTCGGCAACGACCGGCCGGTCTACGGGCTCCAGACCCCGAACCTGGACGGCACCGAGACCTTCCCCGACAGCATCGAGGCGATGGCCGCCGTGTACGTGGCGGAGCT
Source organism: Streptomyces sp. NPDC006261 (assembly GCF_040613515.1). Classification (NCBI taxonomy): domain Bacteria; kingdom Bacillati; phylum Actinomycetota; class Actinomycetes; order Kitasatosporales; family Streptomycetaceae; genus Streptomyces; species Streptomyces sp. NPDC006261. Next base: position 5,618 of record NZ_JBEXSI010000094.1, on the reverse strand, counting down.
GCGGGCCGTCCAGCCGCACGGCCTGTACCACCTGTTCGGCTGGTCCTTCGGCGGCAACGTCGTCCAGGAGGTCGCCGTCCAGCTCCAGGAGGCGGGCGAGGAGGTGGCTCTGCTGACGATCCTGGACGCCTTCCCGCTCGCCCCGCTGGACGACCTGGACAGCGCGAGCCGGGACACCGTCTTCCGGGCCCTGCTCGCCAACATGGGCGTCGGCCAGGAGGCCCTGGACGGGGACGGACCGGTGGAAGCCGCGGCCGTACGGGACCAGTTCCTCGCCGCAGGCAGTCCGCTCGGGTCGCTGGAACCGGCCACGATCGACGCGATGGTGGACAACTTCGCCGGTCAGGCACGCCTGATGCGGAAGTACACCCCCCGTGTGTTCCACGGACCTGTGCTGTTCTTCACCGCCACCGAGGGCCGCCCCCGGGACACCTTCGGCCTGTCCCTGTGGGGCCCGTACATCGACGGCCCCATCGAGAACCACGACGTGGCGTGCGCGCACGCCCAGATGATGCAGCCCGCCGCGCGGGAACAGATCGGCACCACCGTCTCGGCCGTGCTCGACGCCGGCCACCACACCGAACAAGGAGACCTGTCATGACGAATCCCTTCGACGACCCGCAGACCCGCCACCGCGTCCTGGTCAACGACGAGGGACAGCACGCCCTGTGGCCGTCGTTCGCGGCGGTGCCCGCCGGCTGGGACGAGGTGTTCGGCCCGGCGGAGCACGCGGCCTGCCTGGAGTACGTGGAGGCCAACTGGACCGACATCACCCCCAGGAGCGCCCGCGTGAGGGTGGCATGACCCTGCCTCTCTGCCCCCTCTCCCCGGTCACGCCGGACCCACGCGCCCGCCCCACTCCACGCACCACGAGAGGCGCCCATGACCGCCACGCCGACCCATCCGGCGATACGCGCCGAAGGACTCACCAAACGATTCGGGAAGAAGCAGGCCCTGGCCGGTGTGGACCTCGAAGCGGCCCCCGGCACCGTGCTGGGGGTCCTCGGCCCGAACGGCGCGGGAAAGACCACCACGGTGCGGTTGCTGTCGACGCTGCTGCGACCGGACAGCGGCCGGGCCTGGATGGCCGGCCACGACGTCCTCGCCGACCCGGAAGCCGTACGCCGCGACCTCGGGCTTTCCGGCCAGTACGCCGCGGTCGACGAGAAGCTGACCGGCCGGGAGAACCTGTACCTCGTCGCCCGGCTCTACGGGTTCGGCCGTCATGCCGCCCGGCGCAGAGCCGGTCAACTGCTGAGCAGCTTCGACCTGGAGGACGCCGCGGACCTGCCGAGCGGAACGTACTCGGGAGGAATGCGCAGACGGCTCGACCTGGCCGGCGCACTGGTCGCGCGGCCCGCCGTGGTGGTCCTCGACGAGCCCACGACCGGCCTCGACCCCCGGGGCCGGGCCGACACCTGGCAGGCCGTCAGGGACCTGGTCTCCGAGGGAACGACGGTCCTGCTCACCACCCAGTATCTGGAGGAGGCGGACCAGTTGGCCGACGCCATCGTCGTCATCGAGGGCGGCCACGTGGTCGCCCGCGGCTCGGCCGCCGAACTCAAGGCGCGGGTCGGCGGCGAGCGGCTCTCGCTGACCGTCGCCGAACCGCGGCACCGGGTCACCGCGGCCGAGATCCTGGCCACGCTCGGAGAGCACCTCCCCGACCTCGACCCGCGCACCGGCCGGCTCACCGTCGCCACCGATCACGGCGCGCAGAGCCTGGAATACGCCCTGGGCTGCCTGCGGCTGGCCGGCATCGCCGTCCGGGACGTGGAACTGGCACCGCCGACCCTGGACGACGTGTTCCTCTCCCTCACCGGCCGCCCCCTGGAACCGGGCAGCCCTCCGGTCTCTCCGACGGCCTCGACAGGCATCACGGCGACCGGAGGCGATGGCCGGTGACCGCGGTCCAACGACTGAGCCGCGACTCCTCCATCGTGGCCTGGCGCAATCTGCTGAACCTTCGCCGGACACCAGGATCGGTCATCGCGGCCCTGGTCCAGCCGGTCATGTTCGTCCTGCTGCTCGCCTACGTCTTCGGCGGAAGCCTCGGCGGGGCCGAATACCGCACGTTCCTGATGGGCGGCATCTTCGCCCAAGCCGTCACCTTCAACGCGGCGTTCACCGCCCTGGGCCTGGCCAACGACATGGACAAGGGCATCGTCGACCGCTTCCGCTCCCTGCCGATGCCCGCCATGGCGGTGCTCCTGGGCCGGACCCTGTCGGACCTGACGATGAGTACAGTGACCCTACTCGTCACCTCGCTGTGCGGGCTGCTGGTGGGCTGGCGGATCTCCGCGTCGCCGGGCGACGCGCTCCTGGCCTACCTGCTGATCCTTCTCTTCGCCTTCGCGATGTCCTGGGTGGGAGCGGCGATCGGGCTGATGGCCCGCAGCGTCGAGGTCGCGCAGAGCGCGGGGCTGATCTGGCTCTTCCCGGTCACGTTCGTCTCCTCGGCGTTCGTCTCCACGCACACCATGCCCGGCCCGCTGCGGACGATCGCGGAGTGGAACCCGGTTTCCGCCACAGCCACCGCCGTCCGGCAGCTCTTCGGCAACCCCCCACCGGCCGGCCTGCCGACGAGCGACACCTGGCCCGTCGTGCACGCGCTCCCCTACGCCGTGGTCTGCGCCTGCCTGATCACGGGTGCGTTCATGCTGCTCGCGCTCAGAAGGTTCCGGCGCATCACTCTCGGATGAGGGACACTCTCTGGCGACGGGGTGAGCCGCAGCCATGGATGTCACTTCCCGGGGTGTGCATGCGCAGGGAGCCGAAACCCTGTCCTCGATCTCTTCGTGCGCCACCCTGAGCTGGTCGAGGGGGCGCGATGCCCGCTCCAGGTCCGCCCGGTCCTCGTCGAAGCGGCGACCTGTAAGCCGACGCCGTCCTGGGTCCGGTCGACAGCGGGCCGGCGGCCCACGGTCGAGCCCGGAGGCTGCACGCCTGATCGGCTGCGGTGTCGACCCACGTGCACCCGCCCCTCAGTCGATGGTGACGACGACGGACGGCCAGCCACTGGCGCCGTCGGGGACCGTGCCTGTCCGCTTCTCTGTCTGTACCTGGCCGCCGCGTTCGGTGGCGCGGACGGTCAGGGTGTGGCTGCCGGGCGTGGCCTTCCATGGGAAGGACCACTGGCGCCAGGTGTCGATGTTCGCCTCCGTCGCGAGGTCGGCGTCCCGCCAGGGGCCGTCGTCCACCCGGATCTGAACGCGGTCGATGCCGCGGTGCTGGGCCCAGGCCACGCCGGCGACCATCACCGTCCCGGCTTTGGACCGGGACAGCGGCTTGGGAACATCGATCCGGGACTGCGTCTTGATCGGTGCCCGGCGGGCCCACGAGCGTTTGACCCAGTACGGGTCGTAGTCGGCGAACGTCGTGAGCTCGATGTCCTCGATCCACTTGCAGGCGGAGACGTACCCGTACAGACCCGGAATGAGCATGCGGACGGGGAAGCCGTGGGTGAAGGGCAGCGGCTGCCCGTTCATCCCGACCGCGAGCATTGCGTCACGCCCGTCCATGGCGGCCTCCACCGGGGAGCCCAGCGTCATACCGTCCACGGATCGAGCGACGAGCTGATCTGCGGGACCGCCCTTCGAGGGAGGTCTGACCCCGGCTTCGGCCAGGACGTCGGCCAGCCGTACGCCCAGCCACCGTGCGTTTCCGACGTACGGACCGCCGACCTCGTTGGATACGCAGGTCAAGGTGATGTCCCGCTCGATCAGTTCACGCCTCATCAGGTCCGCGAAGGTGAGGGTGACCGGGCGGGTGACACCCTTGCCGTGGATGCGCAGCCGCCAGGTGTCGGCGTCCACCTTCGGCACGACCAGCGCTGTGTCGACGCGGTAGAACGCCTTGTTCGGCGTGGTGAAGCGGCTGATCCCCGGGACCTTGAGCTGAGTGCCGGGCGGTAGCGGAGGCGCGGGCGCAGCCGGGGCGGGCAGTCTCACCGCGTTCCGTGACTCGACCGCCGCTTGCGAGGCGTTGCCGGTGAGGTAGCGGCCGAGCGCTCCCACGCCGAGGGAGGTGACCGCCGCCGCCGAGGCGCCGATGACGAACCTGCGGCGGTCCCAGCCCTCTCCGCGATCCGGGTCCGCCGTGGTCCTGCTGGCGCGAGGGGGCTGGGTGAGCCGCCCGATGAGGTAGTAGAGCAGCGCCGCCGCCACCACGGCGCCGACCACCGAGGGGAGGGCGTCGGTGAACCCCGATGAGTCCGGCCGGGTCAGCGCGGCGGCCGCGCCGATCACTCCGAAGATCAGAACCCCTGCGGCGCCGGCCCGCCGGAACCGGAGTGCCACCACGCCCAGCACGATGGCCAACGCGGCCAGCGCGGCGAGGATGCCGAGCTGCAGAACCAGTTTGTCGTCCTCGCCGAAGTGGCGGATCGCCCAGTCCTTGACCGGTGTCGGCGTTCGGTCGATGGTCGCCCCGCCCACAGCCGTGAGCGGCCCAGCCTGCGGGCGGACCGCGGCGGAGACCAGCTCGGCAACCGCGAGAGCCGCGAACCCGGCAAGCAGGCCGCTCAGCGCCCCCAGTGGCAGACGGACCCAGAGTTTCGCAGATGTCGTCACACTCCAGAGTCCAAACCAACTGTGGTTGTTTCGCCCTCCTGCCAGGCCGGCCCGACGGGATGCCACCCGAATGCACGACAGGGACGCTCGGTTGCGGTCGGAGGCAGACGGCCACAGCCGCAGGGCCAGTGGGCGGCCGGAACCCGTACGAGTAGCCGCCGAGCGGCCAGCGGTTCCTCGCCGGAACGGAAGAGGCCCCGTGCATCCCGTTCGCGGGAGCGCTGGTCACGTGACCAGCGCCCCCAGTCCCCTCTGAGGACGCGACAGGTGGGCCCCGTCGGTATTCGTTGCGACGCCGACGGGGCCCGCCTCCTGTCGGATGCAGGCCCTGCCGGCGTCGGCGTTCCTCGGAGAGTTCTACTTCGGCGGCGTGAGGACGGTGTCGATGATGTTGACGGTCGCGTTGGCAGTGGGAACGCTTCCGCAGACGATCTTCGCCGAGTCGTTGACCGTGAACGCTTCACCGGAGCCGGCAGTGGTCAGCGTGCCGCCCTCCAGGGTCTTGAACGACCCCTTCTCCAGTTGCTGCTGGGTGATCTCCTCGCCCACCACGTGGTAGGTGAGGACCTTGGTCAGTTCCGCCTTGTCCGCGAGGAGTTTGTCGAGGTCCGCCTTCGGGATCTTGGCGAACGCGTCGTTGCTCGGCGCGAAGACGGTGATGTTCTCCGCGTTGTTCAGGGTGTCGACGAGTCCGGCCTTCTTCACCGCCGTGACCAGGGTCGACAGTTCCGGGTTGTTGGACGCGGCGGTCGCGACCGGTTCCTTCGCCATCCCGGCGAGACTGCCCTTCCCCTCCTTGGGAACGGACGCACAGGCAGGTCCGTACGGATCCTGCGTCGCTGCCTGGGCAGACGCCTGCGGCGCCATGACACCCAGGGAGACGGGCAGGACCACTGCGGCAGTGCCAGCAATCACGGCACGGGAGATGCGGGGCGTTTTCACGAAGGTTTCCGGGGCCTCCCCCTGAGTGGTGGACACGCTGATACTGGATCTGCTTGATCCGGAGGAAGCGAGAAGACCGCCGATGGCGATGAAGGACTATTCGGA
>NZ_JBEXSI010000093.1:0-17986 GCF_040613515.1 Streptomyces sp. NPDC006261 | reverse complement strand
TCAGTTGCACGCGCGTCATGCACTCAGGACTACAGGACCCGTCCCCGAAGCGGAGGCGCATCCCACAGATTGATCACGACTCGATACACGCCCTAACTCCCCATGCAGAGATCTTCACCTCCACGTTCAGGCCAGGTCCTGTCGACGGCACGCGTACGCCCCGGGCGGGCCCATAGGGCTGGTGGCCCAGGGCCCGATCTCCTACCGGCTCCGCAGTCGCCACAACTCTGTACCCGCCCGCCGACCGAGAGTGCGCGGCGATTCCCGCTGCTCGAAGGGACACCCCGGCCCATGCCCGACCCGTCCACCCCCTCCGACCTGCCGGCGCCCTTCGCCGCGTCCGCCGTGCCCTACGTGAGGGCTCCTGCAGCCGCCTCCCTCGGGAAGTGCCACAGTTCGGTGGGGCAGGACCGAACCGATTCCCGCGTACCCCCTTGTCCGTCGGGGCGCGCCGAGAGCGACAAGGGCGGCGAGCTGCCTCTGCTCGGCCAGGTGGCGCGCTGGTCGTTCCGGCACTGCCGGTCGGTGCTCGGTGCTGTGGCCGGTCTGGTCCTGCTGCTGGCAGGTCTGGGTCTGGGAGTCGGGGGCGAGTGGTCCAACGGCGGCTACACCGCGGACGGCACAGCCGCGCAACGGGCCGAGAGCGCGGCGCGTCAGTTCGGTGCCGGGACACCCGACCTGGTCCTATACCTCCGTTCCGGCCGGCCGGTCGACTCGCCCGAGGCGGCAGTGCAGGGACGACAGCTGACCGAAGTGGCCGCCGGGACGCCCGGGGTCGGCGCCGCGCTGTCCTACTGGAGCACCGGGAGGGCCGCGCTCCGGTCCGATGACGGCCAGGGCGCCCTGCTGCTCGTCGATCTGGAGGGCGACGAGTCGCGGGCCGCCCGCACCGCGCGGGCCCTGGTGCCGTCCCTACGGGCCGCCGCCCCCGGGCTCGACCTGGCGGTGAGCGGGCCCGCCTGGGTCAACGTGACCGCGACCGAGCAGGCGGAGCGCGACCTGATGCGCTCGGAGCTGTTCGTCCTGCCGGTGACGTTCCTGGTCCTGGCACTTTCCTTCCGCTCGTTCAGCGCCACCCTTGTACCCGCCGCGATCGGCGCGACCGCAGCCTTGGGAGCCCTGGCCCTGCTCGCGGTCGCGACCCGGCTGCTGCCGATCTCGGTCTTCGCCGTGAACCTGAGCTGCGCCCTCGGCTTCGGCCTCGCCGTCGACTACGCCCTGTTCACCCTCGCCCGCTACCGGGAGGAACGCGCCCGCGGTCTGGACGCCGAACAGGCTGTGGGCCGGGCGATGTCCACCACCGGCCGGGCCGTCGTCTTCTGTGCCCTGACCATGGCCTGGTGCATGGCGGGCCTGCTCGTCTTCCCCCTGGGGCTTATCCGTTCCCTCGCGATCGCCTCGCTGATCGTCGTCGCGTTCTGCGCCGCCGGCACCCTGTTCCTCCTTCCGGCCCTGGTCGCCGCTATGGGCGGCCGGCTCGACGGCACGCGCCCGCCGCGTCGCGGACCCTGGCGCCGGGGCTCCGGCGACCTCTCGGTCAGCCCTGCCTGGCGACGGGCCGCCCTAGCGGTCACCGCACGACCCTGGCTATGGGGAACGGCCGGGGCCGTCCTCCTGCTGGGCCTCGCTCTGCCCGTCGCGGGGTTGCGGCCCGCGCTGACCGACGAGTCCATCCTCCCGCCCACCGCTGAGGCGCGGACGACGGCCGCGGCCGTCCGCGCGGACTTCCCCTTCGCACCGGAACGGCAGCTGACCGTGGTGCTGCCCCGGACGGACGTGGCGTCCCAGGCCGCCGAACTCGACGCGTACGCCCGCAACCTGGCCGCACTGCCCGGCGCGGCCGGCGTGAGCACGGTGGCAGGCGAATACGCCGGGGGGCGGCGCGTCGCGGAACGACACATGGAAGCGGCCCCTCGCCCCGGAACCTTGGTCATGGTCTTCGGCGCGGACCCGGTCCAGTCCGCGGAGACCAGCGCCCTGGTGGACGCCGTACGCGCCACCCCGGCCCCGGGACCGGCCCTGGTGACCGGGACGGCCGCCCACCTCGACGACACCCGGCAAACCGTCACGGACGCGCTCCCCTGGTGGACGGGGCTCACCTTGTGCGGCGTGTTCATCATGCTGCTGCTGTTCACCAGGAGCCTGCTGGTGGCATTCAAGGCCGCCGTCCTGGGCGCGCTCAGCATCGGCGCCGCCCTCGGCCTGATGGTCCTGCTCTTCCAGCGCCTCCAGGTCCTTGGACCGCCCGCCACAGGAGGGGTGAGCACACTGGAGATCACCATGCCGCTGCTCGCCGCCGCGCTGGCCTTCGGGCTGTGCGTGGACTATGAGGTCTTCCTCGTCTCCCGCATGGCGGAGCAGTGGCGGCGCACCCGGCAGAACAGGGCCGCCATCGTCTTCGGTATCGAGCACACGGGCCGCCTGTTCACCGCCGCGGCACTGGTGGTCGCCGTAAGCATGGGCGCGCTGATGCTCTCCCAGATCAGCCTCCTGGTGGTGCTGGGCGCGACAATGGCGGCCATCGTCCTCATCGACGCCACCGTCGTGCGGGGGGTCCTGGTTCCCGCGTTCATGCAACTGGCCGGCCGGGCGAACTGGTGGTCACCGCCGACACCCGGCCGGGCAGCACCCACCGCGGCTCCCGCACCTGCCGAAGCACGGAACCGGTGACCGCGGCCCCGGCCCTGCTCGGCGCTGCCACGCTCGCCCCGTACGGCGCTGTGGGGGCCGGATACTTAGCTGGCCACGACAGGCGTAGCGACGATGCACGGGGCGAATTCCACGCCTCGGGCGACGCGCAGCTGATCGGCTCCTTCGGGATAGTCGTCCTCGCCGTCTACGGCATCGCCCTGGCCATCGCGGCCCACTCGTAATGGTTTCGTACGCGTCCCGCTTGCCCGATGAGCGTCAACACCGAGTGACCGTCTGCGGCCAGTCAGAGGGCGTTTACCCAGGGCAAGGCTGGTATGTGGCTTTTCTGGCAGTGCCCCCAGGCACAGGTGTGGGCAACAACTGCCGGCCCTTGGGTGGTGAAGCGGATACGGCCGCATAGGCAGCCGCCGGTGCGTCCCTCGGCTTCTTCGGCTCCCTGGGCGTCGGCGGGAATGGCGTTGATCTTTTTGGATCCGTTGGCTGGTTGAGCCCACCAATGTGCCATCCCTTCCATGATCGCCAGGACGTCGTTGGCTGCCTGCGGAGGCGTAACAGGCCGGGCCGCAAAGCTCGGGCTCAGGGGCGGCCGAGGACTCGGAAGGGTCGCCGGCTTCGCGTCAGGTATCGGCGTTGAGGGCGCCGCGGCCGTCGATGACCCGCAGGGCGGCGGCGCGGGAGGCGAGGCCAGCCGCGCAGACATGGGAGTGGTGCGACCAGGCGGTCAGGTGGAGGTCGACAGCCTGTGCGGGAGCGCAGGCCTGCGGTTCTGTGGCCGAGAGCCTGTCCGCCGCCGTCATGACTTACCGTCACCACCGAATGTGAGACAGAGCCGAACGTTTTACAGTCCCCCGGCCGACTGCAATGCCCAGTAGTGCGGCTCGAGGGGGCCCGCCTCACCACGATCCGGCCGGTCACACCGGGGTCATCCACGATCTTTCCGTACGAGGGGGAGAATGCACCGGGCGTGTGCTCGATGTCGGCCCACACCACGCTGCCGGGCCCGGCGGAGCCGTAGGAGACAGTCCACTCGGCGTACCTGTCACCGCAGCTGGCGACCGACACGCTGTGCTGCGACGTCACCTTCAGGCAGGTGCGCGGGTCCGAGCCCGACGGGGAGACCTCCATCATGCCGTCGGGGCGGCGCAGCACCTGCCAGTTCGCCGAGGTGGACGCGGTCTCCGTGCAGTCACCCAGCGACACCACGCCGATACTCGCGTGCGTCTTGGGCCAGACGAGACACTTGCCGTCTGCGAGAGCCGCGAACGGAGCAATGCTCAAGACCTGTGGATCGGCCTCGGGAGGGATGCCTCGCGGAACGCGGAGGGCGTACCTTCCCGAATGATCGACTTCTGGTCATCGAGTAGGCCCGCGTTGGCGTGTGGGTCGGAAAGGCCCGCCCGTGCTCAGCGTAGGCAACAATGACGGAACCACCGAAACCGGCTCCTTGATGGACGACATCGTCCGCGAGGGCGCCCGGCGGATGCTCGCCGCGGTCCTGGACGCGACTGTGTCGGCAGGTCAGCTGAGCAGCGTTATCACCCTGCTGAAGGTGTCGAGCGCCGACTCCTGCACGGTGACGTAGTCGAAGCCGAAGCGCTCCCGGCGAGCGATCAACTGCTCGGCGATCTGTTCCGGGCTACCGATCAGCACGGCGGGCAGTTCTCCGACCTGCTCCGGGCTCAGCGTGCCTTTCAGGAACCCGGAGTAGTCCTCCAGCGCAGCCGGACGATCATCCGTCACCTGAGTGCGCAGAACAATGATGTTTCGGCGCACCGCGTCCCGACCCGCTGCGCTCAGCTCCGCATTGACCAGCGCCACTCGGTCCTGCATCTGGTGCCCGGTCAGAAACTGCATGCCCCGGCCCTGCGGGTCGAAGCGGGTGCCGGCGAATGAGACGATGTCAGCGGACCGGGCGGCCAGTCGCAGCACCCGGTCGCCGTTTCCGCCGATCATCACGGGCGGCCGGTCAGGTGCGGCGGCGCTGGGCAAGGGGGCGCTCCAGGCGCGGGTCACCTCGTCCAGGGTCGCGACGAGTCGATCGACACGCTTGCCCGCCGCCTCGAACGGTATCCCGACCTGGTCGAACTCGCGCTTCTTCCATCCCGCGCCGAGTCCGACCTCCAGCCGCCCCCCGGTGAGCTGAGCGGTAGTGACGACGTCCCTGGCGAAGAGCGCGGGGTTGTAGAACGAGGTGTTGCTCACGAACGTACCGACCTGGACGCTACTGGTGGCCTCAGCAGCCAGAACGCACGCCAGGAAAGGCGATGGCATGTCGATGTGGTCGGGCACGGTGATGACGTGGTAACCGAGGTCCTCGGCCCGTCGGGATTTCTCCATCCAGGAGGCCCGGTCTTCGAGCTTCCAGAGATTCACGCCGAACCGGAAGTTCATCACACTGGTCCTATCCTTGAGCGTCGGGAGACTCAGACGGCGGTGGCTCGGTCGCGTTCGACCTGGCGGACCGCCGGGCCGATCAGCATCGCCCCGGCGAGAAGCACCGCCGCCACGATCGCCCAGCCGTAGGGTGCGAGGTCGGTCGCGAACCAGGCCACCGTTGCGGGGCCGAGTGTTGCCTGCACGACCATCCGGAGATGGAACGCGCCCAGATACTCACCTCGGGCGGTCTCTGGCGCCAACCCGTAGCCGATGCCGAACGCGCCCGCAGACTGCCACAGCTCGCCGGCCGTGATCAACAGGACCGCGAGTACCGCGATGCCGATGGTGGCCCAGGAACCGAGCAAGCCCCCGAGGACCATGACGAGGCAGGCTGCCGCACTCACCAACCCGGACCGGCGGGCTGCGCCGACAGCGCCCTCAAGGACGTCCGAGCCCCGAGCAGCCCGCACTTGCAACAGGACCACCAGCACGGTGTTCAGAATGAAGACCAGCGGGATCACGCTCCGCGGTACGCCGTCAATGCTGAGGATCCACAGCGGCACCCCCACCACGAGCACGGTGCTATTGAGGGCGAGGAGGGTCGAGACCCCAATCACCCCAAGGAATGGTTTGTCCCTCAACGCCCGGAACCGCGAAGCTCGTTCGGGCGGCGGACCGGGCTGGGTGGCCGGCAGCCTGAGTACCACCAGTGACGCCAGCAGGAACGACAGCGCGTTGCCCAACGGCAGGATCTGCATCGCCGCACCGCCGATGCCGATCAGCACCGCGGCGAGCAGCGCGCCGACGGAGAAGCCGACATTGAACACCGAACGGAGCGCAGCCCGGGCGGTGACCCGGTTGGTCTCCGGTAGCAGATCCATGACCAAGGTGTGGAACAGCGGTGCGCTGCCCCATTCGAGGGCACCGACCAGGCCCACCACCACGAAGAACGTTGTGGGTGAATCGACCATGGGGTACAGGCAGTAGGTACCGGCGAGTGCCAGCATGCTGATCAGCAGCATCCGCCGCGCACCGAACTTGTCGGCGGCCCGCCCCATCAGGACGCTGGAGAGGAAACCTGTGAACCCGGCGAGGGACAGTCCCATCCCGACCTGGGCGGCCGGCAGCCCAGCGACCGCGACGAAGTAGACGGTCGCACTGGCCAGGAAGAGCCCATTGCCGACGCTGTCGAGTAGGTGCAGCACCGCCAAGGGGGCCGCCGGACCGCGCAGTGAGGCGTAGTTACGGCGGACAAAGGCGGCGATCACGAAATCAGCCCCCAGAGTATCTTCCCGTGCCGGGTCAGGTTCTCGGACGCCCGCAGCGCCTCCTGAAGCGGCATTCTCCCGTCGCACACCCTCCTATGCCTCATGGCCGCCCACCCTAGACCACCGAACCCAGGGCCTGACAGGGCCCCGAAGAACGCTCATAACGATCGGTGGGCGCCGACTTGGCGAAAATGGACGTCGTGTATCTTCGCGCCTCTGAACGGAATTGGGGAAGTGGGTGGTGCGATGACCGGGCTGGGCTACGACGACCTTTACCGTTTGATGGCCTCAATGACCGGGGATGAAAAGCACGCCGAGGCGGCGTCGTCCACTTTGGACGTGCTTTGGGTGCTCTACGACCGGGTGCTCCGGGTGGGGCCTGATTTGGCGGCCGAGCGGGACCGGTTCTACTTGTCGAAGGGGCACGGGCCCATGGCGTATTACGCCGTGCTGGCTGCTAAGGGCTTCCTCGATCCTGCGGAGTTCGACCGGTTCGGCACTTACCATTCTCCGCTCGGTCACCACCCGGATCGCTTGCTCGTGCCAGGAGTGGAGATATCCAGCGGCTCGCTCGGCCACGGACTGCCGCTGGCGGTCGGCACGGCTCTCGGCCTGCGGGCCCGCAGGCTGTCCTCGACCCGGTTGTGGGTACTGCTCGGCGACGGCGAACTCGACGAGGGCTCCAACCACGAGGCGATCGCCTACGCCGGCCGGAGCCGTCTTGACCGGCTCAACGTCGTCGTGATCGACAACGACAACGCGACCCAGGGCTGGCCAGGCGGTCTGGAGAACCGGTTCGCCGCGGAGGGTTGGGCGACGGCGCGGGTGGACGGGCGCGACCACACTGAACTCGAGGCCGCGTTCACAGCCCCGCATCCGGGCCGCCCCGCCGTGGTGGTCGCCAAGGTCGAGCACAGCCCCAGCCACTGACCGCACAACTTAGGAGGAGCCATGGCCGGGCGGATGAGGGAGCGGTTCGTCGAAGTCACCACTGAGCTACTCGCCGAACACGAGAACCTCGCGCTGGTCACAGCTGATCTGAGCGCGAAGATGTTCGGCCGGGCCGCCGACGAGCATCCGGATCGGGTGATCAACCTGGGCATCCGCGAACAGTTGCTGATCAGCGTGTCCGGCGGGCTGGGCCTGGCTGGGCTGCGGCCCATCGCGCACAGCTTCGCGCCGTTCCTCATCGAGCGTCCTTTCGAGCAGATCAAACTCGACCTGAACCACCAGGACGTGGGTGCGGTGCTGGTCAGCGCGGGAGCGTCCTACGACATCGCCAGCGGTGGCCGGACCCATCAGTCCCCCGGAGACGTCGCACTGCTGGCCACCCTGCCGGACTGGACGATCCACGTACCAGGTCATCCCGACGAGGCGGAGGCCCAACTCCGCCGGGCGGCGGTGTCCGACGGTCTGGTCTACATCCGACTGTCCAATCAGGTCAACGAGAGCGCCTACGAGTTGGACGGAAACGGATTCCGGGTGCTTCGCGAGGGGGGCCGGGGCACGGTGATCGCGGTCGGTCCGCTGGCCGACGCGGTACTAACGGCGGTCGGGCCGCTCGACGTAACCGTGCTGTACGCATCAACCATCCGGCCCTTCGACGCGGCGGCGGTGCGGGCAGCAGTGGCCGGCCAGACGGAGGCCAACGTCGTGCTGGTGGAGCCCTACCTGGAGGGCACTTCGACCGCCGAAGTCGCCCGGGCCCTACCCGACCGGGCGCATCGGACTCTGGCTCTCGGCGTGGGACTGAGCGAACTGCGGCACTACGGCTCTCCGCGTCAGCACGCGATCGCACACGGCCTTGGTGCGGCTGGATTGCGGCGTTCCATAGCGGAGTTTCTCGGCTACCTAGGGTAGTTGGCCTGCTTTAGCCCTATCGAGCAAATCCAGATCAACATAGTGTGATCTTCGTTCGTCGCGATTGCGCCGGACTGTCTCAAACCAGAAGGAGTCGGAATGTCTTTTGACGACAAGCTTCGGGCCACCGAGGCTGAGTTGCTCATCGCCGAGGCCAGCGCCGAGATCGAGGAGCTCTCGGACCACTCCCGCCCGATGGTGATCGAGAACATCAACGAGGCCTGAGTAGTAAGGGCCTTCGGTGAACCGATTCTGGGAGTGCTCCGGCGCTCCCAGAGTTGGTCCGGATTTCGACCAAGAGGGACGGCTGTGGGTATGGAACATCCGTTGGTCCGACTGCTCGACGATGTGGACCTGCTGGGCACCTATTGGAACAAGAAACACGGTCTGTTCCCCAAGGCGTCCTCGACGGACGGCCTGATCGACGAGAATGCCATCCAGGCCCAACTCGACGCAGGCCTACTACGCTGGCCGTACTTCACTCTGTTCCGCGAGGGCAACCAGCCCGCGATCGGTGACTTCACCCGGTCCCGGAACGTGCTCGGCAAGCGGGTCGGATCGTTCGCAGACCCGGAGAAGGTGCGGGCGCACCTCGCCGAAGGCGCCACCATGAAGTTCAGTCAGCTCGAGGACTGGCACCTTCCGATCCGTACTCTGATGCGCGCGCTCGAAGCCCGGATCGCCGCCGAACTCAAGGCGTACGTGTTTTACACCCCTTGTGACAACACCGGGATGCTCCCGCACCGGGACGGCTCGCATGTGCTGGCGCTCCAACTCGCCGGGGCCAAGGAGTGGACGATCTACGACGCCCCCGACCAGATCGATTCGCGGCCGGGGTTGGACGTGGACGCCGAAAGCCGCTCTCACACCTTCGTGATGGAGCCTGGCGATGTGCTGTACCTGCCGCACGGGTTCCCCCACGTGGCCACCGCGCGAGGCGGCACTTCCCTGCACCTGACCTTCACCATCACCGAGCCGACGCCGCGGGACCTGGCCGGGGCATTGATGGCAACTTTCGACCAGCCGAGGCTCGACCCGGCCCTGCCCCTGGAGAGCCGGGCGGCCGCTATGGCGAACGCGTTGTTGCGCCACCTGGACTCGGCCGACCCGGGCACCCTGGTCAGCACGGCGGTCGACCGCATGCGGAACAGGACGATTTGATGACGACGATGCTGCTGGCCGACATTGTCGGCGATGTCGACTCCTTTACCACCGAGGTGTGGGCGCGCCGGCCGGAGGTCTTCCGCTACGCCGCCGGGCCAGGTCTGCTGCCGGAGGCCGCCGCCTGGGAGATGGTCGAGTGCGGGCTGTTGGTCGCACCGTATTTCAGCATGCTCAGAGAGGTCGGCGGCGGCGCGACCGCGCAGGGCATCACGACCACCCGCGAGGTGCTAGGCAGGGCATTGCCCGCCTACGCGGATCCAGTGGCGATACGTGCCAAGTACGCGGAAGGCCGCGTGATCACCCTCAACCAGCCCGAGCACTGGCACGTCGGCATCCGGGATGTGCTCGACGGATTGCGCGCGGACCTGCGGGGCGGGGCGCACTCGGCCCTGTTCCTCAGCCCGCCCGGCGCGACCGCGTCTTCGGCGCACAGCGCCGATCAACACGTGCTGTACTTCCAGCTCGACGGCGAGTCATGCTGGACGATGTCACCCGGCCGGGCGATCACCCTCGCCCCTGGGGACGTGTTGTACCTTCCCGGCGGGGAGGAGCCTCGTTCCGAGGCAGGGCCGGACGGATCGTTCCACCTCGCCGTGACCATCGAACAGCCCACCGAGCGGGAGCTGGCCGAGCTGATGATCGCCGAGTTCCTCGACAGCCCGGGAGCCGCCGAGATCGCCGGTAACCACCACTTCCTCACTCTGACGGAGAAGACCGCCTGGCTGCGGAAGGAACTGGGCAGAACGCTGTCAGACCTGGACCCCACCGCGCTAGCGGACCGGGCTGTGCGCAAGCGGCGCCGCGGCCAGATATGAGACTGGAAGTCCTGCTCGGCCAGGTCCGGGCGGAGGTCGCGCACCGGCTCGGGGCCGGCCTGGTGTTGGAGGCCAGGTTGAACCGGCCGGACCGTCCGCACCCGGTGCCGTTCGTGCTCGGCTACGCACCGGGGCCGGATGGTGACCTCGCCCTGACCCATGCCTACGCCGGGGCCTCCGCGGTGACCGTGCTCGAAGATGGCTACCTGTTTCTCTCCAACACCAAGGCGCGCACCGGTCGGAGCCTGCGGCGGCACCGGCCTGGGGCCGAAGCGGAAGTCGTGCTGAGCCCTGCCCGCGATGTGGTGTCCTACGCTGTCGCCAGCTCCGTGGTCATCGCGGCGACATGGATGCCTGGCGACCAGGCTGATCCGCACCGAACCGCCGCGGTTCTGGACGGTGACCTCTGGCCGCGCTCCGCCTATCAGAACGCCGGCGAGGTGCTCGGGCTGGTCCGGACATCACTCGATCTTGGGCCACCGGAGCCGCTCGACGTTCCGCTTGCGCCCAACGAACGGCTCACCGGTCTGTTGGCCCTGACACCGGACGGCACCCGATGCGCGGCCGGTGTGGTCCGCTTCCTGCGCGGCGGTCACCGCCGCCATGGCCTGCTGCTCATTCCCGTGGCGGACTCCGCCGCCGCACGGGCCGTGTGGCCGGACGACGACCTCCGGGACGCTGTGCCGGCCCCGGACGGTTCGTGGTTTGCCTGCACGGCGGAGCGGGTGGCGACCCCGGAGCTCGGTCCGCGCCAAGAGGTGGTGCTGGTGGCGTCGGACGGCTCCCGGCTGCTGCGGCCCGCCGCCCGACACCCGCACTGGCTCCAGCCGAGGGCCTGGTCCGGGCCTACCCTGCTCTGTGTCGGCGAGGACGACGGCCGACGGCGGCTGTACCGGGTCACGCCGGAGGGCGACCGTCCCGAGCTGGTCGAGCTGGCTGGCTCGGTGCAATCCGTCACCGCCACAGCAACCGAGGCCCTGGTCGTACAGTCCCGGGTGGACCTGCCGCCCGAGGTGGTCACCGTCGATCTCGATGAACTCACCGCGCGTACCCTGCTGGCCCCGGCTGCCGCCGCCGAACCGGCTGGGCGGATGGAACGGCTCAGCCACCGGACCGAGGACGGGACGGTCTGGTACAGCTGGCTGTGCCTGCCGGCGGACGAGGCGGACGAGCCTATGCCGGTGCTCGTCTGGTGTCATGGGGGTCCTCTGCTGAGCTGGGTCGACTGGTCGTGGCGGTGGAATCCGTGGCCGTTCGTCGCGGAGGGGTACGCGGTGCTGATGCCTGACCCTCCGCTGTCCATGGGGTACGGGCAGGAGTCGGTCGAGCGGGGCTGGGGGCGATGGAGCTCGGAAGTGGCCTCGGTCGCCGCCGAGCAGGTCCGCGCGGCGCTCCGGCGGCCAAACCTGGACCCCCAGCGAGTCGCCGCGATGGGTGGCAGTTTCGGCGGCTATCTCGCACTGGTCCTGGCCACCCGGTTGCCGGAGATCCGGCTTGTCGCCAGCCACGCCGGCTGGGCGGACTTCTCCGCCGTCGCCCGCGCCTGCGACCTGCACTGGCACTGGCTGCGGGAGTACGGGCCGGTGGAGGAGTCCGATGCGTATCGCAAGGAGAGCCTCGCGCTGGACAGTATCGATCCGGGCGTGACCGTACTGTTGTCACACGGGTGCGCGGACCGTCATGTGCCGGTCGGCGAGGCCCGGGCGATGTACCGGGCCCTGGACACCCGGAAGGTCGACGTACGGCTCATGCTGCTCCCGGACGAGGGTCACAGCATCGAGCGGCCCGCCAACGTGACCGCTTGGTACGACTGGGTCCGCGCGGCCTGTAGGGAGACTCTGACCCCATGACGACCGCCGACACACTCACCCAGCGGATCAGCCGCAGCCGCGAGCACTGGCTCCCGTCGTCCACGGAAGATGTCACCACCGCCGGCGGCACATCGCTGCGGATCCGCCCCCTTGAGGCGACCGCGGAGCTGGCCTCCGGCGTCCTCGACCGGTGCGGCATCACCCGGGTCGCCGACGTGACCGACCTGGACGTGCTCGGCATCCCGGTGTTCAACAGTTGCCGTCCCGACGCCGCACCCGGCCTCAACACGGTCACCAGCGGCAAGGGCACGACCGCGCTGGCCGCCCGGGTCTCGGCGATGATGGAGGCGATCGAACGCACTTGGTGCGAGCCCCGGACCGCCGAGCCACCGCTACGCGCAAGCTACGCCGACCTCGTCGCGGCCCGCCTTCCGACCCTCGACCCTCGACGGCTAATCCTCCGACGCGGCCACCAGTGGACCGAACAGCAGCCACTTTCCTGGTGGCCGGCACGCGAATTGCGCAGCGACGCCGAGGTACTCATACCTGCGCTGGCGGTGTTCACGCCGTTCCCGAACGAGTACGGGATGTTCTCCTCGAACACGATCGGCCTCGCCTCGGGCAACAGCCCACGCGAGGCGCTGCTGCATGGTCTGCTCGAACTGGTCGAGCACGACTGCACCGCGTTCGGCGAGACGCTGCGGGGCGGCCACCGGATCAGGTCGGCCACGCTGCCGGCTGAGGCGCAGGCACTCGTCACGCGGTTCGAGCAGGCTGGGATCAGGGTGCAGGTGTTCGCGTACGCCAACGAGATCGGTGTGCCGACCATATTCGTCACGACCGACGACACCCACGCCGAGGACGGTCTCCTGATCAACGGCGGCGCCGGCTGCCATCCCGACCCGGCCGTGGCGCTCAGCCGGGCACTCACAGAGGCCGGACAGTCCCGGCTGAACGTGATCTCCGGGGCTCGCGAGGACCTCAACGGTCAGGTACACCGCCGACACGCCTCCTACGAGGAAATGCGGAAGATGCTGCACACCTGGAGCGCCGACCGGTCCGAACTGGACTTCGGCGAGCTACCGGTCCGCACCACCGGCACGGTGGAGGCGGACCTGAATCTGGTCCTCGACGGACTGGAGCGCGCCGGGCTGGAGCTTGTGTTCGCGACCGAACTGGCACCGCCCGACCTACCGTTCTCTGTGACCCAGGTGATCGTGCCCGGAATCGAGAACTACCACAACGACCCGGCCCGGCTCGGCCCCAGGCTGCACACCGCGATGGTCAGGGCCAAGTCGGCGAGGTCCTCACGATGACCCGGCCCGGAACGATCGTCTTCACCGGGCCGTCCCTACGACCCGCCGACCTGGTCGAGCTGCGGGCACTCGCCGCGAAGACCGGGCATGACCTGGACGTGCGGCCCCCGGTGCGCCGACTCGACCTGGTCGAGGTGGTCGAAGCCGGAGGCGTCGACCGAGTGCTGATCCTGGACGGCGAGTTCGGCCAGAGCCTCGCGGTGAGCATCACCGAGATCCGTTCGGTGCTCGCCGCCGGGCAACCGCTGGCAGGTGCCTCGTCGATGGGCGCACTCCGGGCCGTTGAGTGCCGGACCTTGGGCATGACGGGCAGCGGCTGGGTGTACGAGCAATACCTGTCCGGCGCCATCGAATCGGACGGTGACGTGGCGCTGTTGTTCGACCCGGAGAACTACTTCCCCGTCACCGTGCCGCTGGCGAACGTCCGCTGGTTGCTGGACCAGACGGAATTGTCCGCCAAGGAAGCCCGACAGGCACTCCAGGTGGCCCACAGCGTGCATTTCCGGGACAGGCGGCCGTCCCACCTGCTCCGGCGCTGGAAGGAGCGCCTGCCGACCAGTGTGGTCGACCTTCTCGAGCCGGAGTTGGCCGAGGACCGGCAGGACCTCTGGGATCGCAAGCGGCTGGACGCGCTCGAAGCGGTGCGCGCCGTGCTCGAAGAGGAGAACTGACATGAACGTCCTTGACGCGCTCGGCGACCCGGCCTGGTTCGCTGACGGCTGGCCCGCCACGCCTTACCACCGGGTGGGCACTGCCGCCGAGCTGCGATCCACCCTGACCTGGTCAGCGCTGGACACGATTCTCAACGACCAGGGGCTACAGGCACCGGCGTTCCGGATGGCCAGGAATCATCAGCTGGTACCGATGGAGAAGTTGACGCGGTCTGAGCGGCACACCTCGCAGGCCATCCAGGGGCTCGCCGATCCGGTCCGGATCGGCGACGAGCTGACCGACGGCGCCACGCTCGTGCTCCAAGGGTTGCAGCGGTTCTGGCCGCCGCTGGCGGACACGTGCCGGCGGCTGGCGGCCGAGATCGGGCATCCGGTCTTCGCCAACGCCTACCTGACGCCGCGTGAGGAACGGGGCTTCGACGCACACCGTGATCCCTATCATGCCTGGCTGACTCAGGTGGCGGGCAGCAAGTCCTGGCGGCTGTGGGCGCCGCAGCGCGACCCGGCAACCGACGCGGCCGACCTGGAGATGGTCCTTGCCGAGGGTGATGTGCTGTGGATACCTCGGGGCTGGTGGCACACCGGCAGCAGCGGGGCGGAGCCGAGCCTGCACCTGACCTTCACCGTATGGGCAACGAAGCTCGACGCCGTACTGCGCGCGCTGCTGACCGAGGTACTACGCGATCACGGGCTGTCCCAGGAGCTGCCCCCGCACGCGTTCCGGGACGGTGTACGCACCGAGGCCACGATCACAGAGGGGATGACCGAGATCGCCGACATGATCGCGAAGCTGGCCCCGGCGACGCTGGCGGCCCGGGTGGTCGAGGCGCGGCTGGAGCAGTTCGACCCGCTACCCGCTCGGTCAGTGTGGTCGATGATCGGAGGCGACCGTCCGTCCCGGTTCCATGCCCATCCGGAAGGGGTTCTGCACGTCGACGGGGTTCGGTTGCGGACCGCCGATCGACTACTCGCCCTGAAGCCCGGCCAGGAGGCCCCCTGTAGAGCCGTGCTGGGCCGGACAGACAGCTTCACCCTGACCGAGTTGGACGCGGAGCAAGAGCTACTCGACCTCCTGATCGGCGCCAGGCTGATCTGCGCCGCACCGTGTCCGGGACGCTGAATCATGGACAAAGTCAACGAACTCGCCGAAACCGCCGAACGCCTCATAGCCGCGAAGGTCGCGCGACAGGGCGGCATATCCACTTATCACGACCACCACATCCGAGGTGGGGTGACCCAGGCCCGGCGCACCGGCCGGACCGACGAGCTGGCTGAGTACGTCGCACTGTTGACAGCGGAACGGTTGCAGGATCCGCTGCCGCGCCTCGATCGAACCGACCGAGAAGTGCTTGGAGCCCTGGCGTTCCCGGTCCAGAACTTCGTCGCCACTCAGGGCGTTACCGAGCACCTGACCTGGGCCGGTCACCCTCTGTACAAAACGGTGTTCGACCTGGCCAGCTATCCGATGCTGATTGCCGAGCTGGCCCCAGGCACGATCATCGAACTCGGCTCCGGCAGCGGCGGGAGCGCGCTCTGGATGGCCGACGTAGCCGCGGCGCACGACCTGTTTCCGGTGATCATCTCGATCGATCGCACAGCAGTGGACGTCACGGACGACCGGGTGAGCTTTCGGACCGGGGACGTCGGCCACCTCGGGGACGTACTCGCTGACTGCGACGAACTGCCCAGGCCCTGGCTGGTGATCGAGGACGCACACGCGCACGTCCGAGCCGTGCTCGACTTTTTCGACGCCCGGCTGACCGCCGGCGACTACCTCCTGGTCGAGGACAGCCTGGCGAAACGGGCCATCCTTCGCGAATTCCTCCGCAGCAGCCTGCATCAGTACCAGCTCGACACCCGGTATCTGGACTTGTTCGGCGAGAACACGAGCTGCGCCATCGACTCGCTCTTTCGGCGGGCGTAGGGCGCGGCGGCGCGCGTACGCCCTTGCATAGGCTGGCCCTCTCATCCGCCACACCGCGACAAGGATCAGCCCATGCGCAGCAGCACCAGGATCCGCCTGATAGAGCCCGCCGACGCCGCCCCGATCGCCGCGCACCGGGTTCGGGACTTCGAGGCCTTCCGGCGGTGGGAACCGGCTCAGCCGGCCGACTTCTTCACCCCGGAGGGCCAGGAGAAGCGGATCGACAGCCTGCTGGCAGGATACCGGGCCGGGACGGTCTGGCCGGGCGTGGTGCTCGACGGCGACCAGGTGATCGGGCAGGTCACCGTAGGAGGCATCCTCCCTCAGCCGCACCTGCGCCGCGCCTCCGTCGGCTACTGGATCGCTACTGTTGCCCAGAATCGGGGGCATGCCGGGCGCGCCGTCGAGCACGTACTCCGGGTGATGACGGACGAACTCGGGCTGCACCGCGCCGAGGCGTCCACGAATCTGGAGAACCTGCCCTCGCAGCGAGTGCTGCGCCGCAACGGCTTCAGCCCGTATGGCGTCGCCGACTCCTCGATCTTGCTCGACGGAAGCTGGCGGGACGGGCTGCTGTGGGAACGCATCCTCGGCGACTAAAAGAGCGTTTTTTTCTACCGGGAGTGTTTGGTAATGCACCGCTGCTCCGGCCGGACGTCGTCGGCCGCAACGTGTC
Source organism: Streptomyces sp. NPDC006261 (assembly GCF_040613515.1). Taxonomy (NCBI): domain Bacteria; kingdom Bacillati; phylum Actinomycetota; class Actinomycetes; order Kitasatosporales; family Streptomycetaceae; genus Streptomyces; species Streptomyces sp. NPDC006261. The sequence goes on along the minus strand of NZ_JBEXSI010000093.1, from coordinate 1,453 downwards.
TGGTAGAACACGTGTGTGGTCTACAGATGCGTTGCAAACATCGCCTATGGGTGGCAGGAGAAGCGTCCGCCGGACAGTTACGTTCCCACTGCCGGAGTTGCTGAGTCGGGGGACGAGGAGAGTTTCGCGCTGGAGTTCCAGGGTGGCTTCGGGGAACCCGACGAACAGGCCATCCGCAACGGCTGTGATTCTTGCTGCGTTGTCACTCCCGACCAGAACACCGCGTACGGATGCGTGCGCACGGTGGAGTTGGAAGGCAACCTCCTGCGCGTCACGTTCGACCCTGCGTATCTGGACGATCTGTGCTTGGACGATCCAGTGGTCGAGGCAGTCCTGCGGGCGCCGGATGAAGATGTCGCTCGTATGAGAGAGGCACTCACGCGCATCCTCACCTACGGTCGCCCTGACGCGTTGCCAATCTTGATTGCTGTCTGAATCTGCCGACACGGACGCAGTCAGGATCTCGCCGGTATCTGTCGGCGAGGCTCATAGTGCGGAAGGGTTGAGGGTGGGCGTGGCCTGACGCCTATGAGTGGGCGTTAAGTCCGTTTCTGGTAGCGGCCTCGTCCGGGTTGGGTGAGGAAGCCTTGGCGGGTGAGTCGTCCGAGGCGGCTGCGGGTGATGTTGACGGATGCCTCGTCGGTGGGCATGTCGAGGAGTTCGTGCAGCTCGCGGGCCCGGAACGCCTGGTCGGGGTGCTGGTTGAAGGCGTCGACGATGGCCTGGTAGGCGGTGCTCGACTCGGGCGGATCGGGTTCGGTGCCGGTAGGCACGAGTTCGGCGATGATCTTGCGGGTGGTGGCCAGGTCCGCGAGGCGGACTTCGGTCTCGGCGAGGGCGGCGGTGAAGTGCGCGATCTGATGGCGGAGTTCGTCCGCCCGGGCCGTGGCCGCGTTCTCCTGGATGTGAAGGTCGACCAGAAGTTCGGTGATGTTCACGCGGCCAGCCCGACGGTGTCGCGCCAGGCCGGCGTGGGTGTGGTGAGGCGCCGGGCCATGTTCGCGGTGGAGGCCCAGCAGACGCGCGAGGCGGAGGTGTCGGGCCGGTGGTCGTACTCACGGGCCAGACGCCGGTGGAGCATCAGCGTGCCGTTCGTCTGCTCGACCACCCACCGCTTGGGCTGTGGGACGAACCCTTTGCCCTGGTCGGCAGGGTTGCGGCGGACGACCTCGACGTCGATGTCCAGCAGAGCGCCGTGAACGATGACCGCTTCCTTGAAGCCTTGGTCGACCAGCACTTTCTCCAGGCGCATCGCTCGGCGGCCTGGTCGAGCAGGGCGGTGCCGGCCGCGTTGTCGTGCGCGGAGGCGGCCATGACGACGACGCCGATGATCAGCCCCAGCACGTCGACGGCCAGTGCCCGCTTGCGCCCCGAGACCTTCTTGTTCGCGTCCAGCCCCGTCGTGGTCCTGGGAACACCCGCCGCGGCGCGAACGGACTGGGTGTCGATGATC
>NZ_JBEXSI010000092.1:0-18115 GCF_040613515.1 Streptomyces sp. NPDC006261 | reverse complement strand
CGGACTGCCGAGCCGGGTGTCGCCACCGGTACCCTGCGCCGGGACCAGGACAGCATGGCGCGTTTCCTGCTCTCCGCTGCCGAGGCCTTCGTGCGCGGAGTCGACGTCGACTGGGCGGGAGTCTTCACCGGTACCGGTGCCCGGCGCGTCGACCTGCCCACCTACCCCTTCCAGCACGAGCGGATGTGGGCCCTGCCGCCCGCCGTCGCCCCCGCGGCCTTGGCCGACCCGGCCGACACCGCGTTCTGGACCGCCGTGGAGCAGGAGGACATCGCCGCCCTGACCTCGGCCCTGGGCACGGACGAGGACTCCGTCGCCGCGGTCCTGCCCGCGCTCTCCTCCTGGCGCAGGAACCGCAAGGACCGCTCCACCGTCGACTCCTGGCGCTACCGGGTGTCGTGGAACCCGGTCGGGGCCACCCCGCAACGCCCCCTCGCCGGCACCTGGCTGCTGGTCTCCGCCGACGGCCACGGCCAGGAAGCCCCCGACCCCGACGAGGTGGCCGACGCACTGAGCGGCCAGGGCGCCGAGGTCACCCGCCTCGTCCTGGACGAGGCTTGCACGGACCGCGCGGTCCTCGCCGAACGGCTTTCCGGCGCAGGCGAGTTCACCGGCATCGTCTCCGTTCTCGCCGCCGCCGAAGAGCCCGACGAGCACACCCCCGTCCTGACCCACGGTCTCGCGCTGACCGTCTGTCTGGTCCAGGCCCTCGGCGACGCCGGAGTCGACGCCCCGCTGTGGTTCCTCACCCGGGGCGCCGTCTCCACCGGCCGCTCCGACGACGTCACGTCCCCCGCCCAGGCCCTGGTGACGGGCGTCGGCTGGACCACCGCGCTGGAACACCCGCAGCGCTGGGGGGGAGTCGTCGACCTCCCGCCGGTGCTCGACCGGCGGGCGGCGGGCAGGCTCGCCGCCGCGCTGTCGGGAGCGCTGGGCGACGAGGACCAGCTCGCCCTGCGCGACTCCGGCCTCTTCACCCGCCGAGTCGTCCGCGCATCGGCCGACGAGCAGCACCCGGCGCGCGACTGGACGCCGCGCGGCACCACCCTCATCACCGGCGGTTCGGGGACCCTCGCCCCTCACCTGGCCCGCTGGCTGGCCGACCGGGGCGCCGAGCACCTCGTGCTGCTCAGCCGCCGGGGCATGGACGCCCCGGGCGCCGCCGGACTCGTCGCGGAACTCACCGCGTCGGGCACCGAGGCCACGGTCGCCGCCTGCGACATCACCGACCGCGACGCCGTCGCCGCGCTCCTCGCGGAGCTCAAGGCCGGGGGGCGCACGGTACGCACCGTCGTGCACACCGCCGCGCTCATCGAGCTGTACCCGCTCGCCGAGACCACCATGGAGGACTTCGCCCGCGTCCTGGACGCCAAGGTCACCGGCGCCCGCATCCTGGACGAGCTCCTCGACGAGGACGAGCTCGACGACCTGATCCTCTACTCCTCCACCGCCGGCATGTGGGGCAGCGGAGCCCACGCCGCCTACGTGGCGGGCAACGCCTACCTCGCCGCGCTCGCCGCCCACCGCCGGGCCCGCGGGCTCCGCGCCACCTCCCTCTCCTGGGGCATCTGGGCCGACGACATCAAGGCCGGGCGCGTGGACCCGGGGACGATCCGCCGCAGCGGCCTGGAGTTCATGGACCCGCAGCTCGCCCTGACGGGTCTGAAGCGGGCCCTCGACGACGACGAGACCGCCGTCGCGGTCGCCGACGTCGACTGGGAGACGTACCACCCCGTCTTCACGTCGAGCCGCCCCACGAACCTGTTCGCCGAGATCGCCGAGGTCCGCGCCCTCACCGAGGCCGCCGAGCAGACCGCGGGCACCGTGGCGGAGAGCGGGTTCACGGCCCGGTTGCACGGTCTGACCGCCGCTGAGCAGGAACGCACGGTGCTGGAGGTCGTCCGTACCGAGGCGATGGCCGTCCTGGGCCTGACGGACGCCGACGCGCTCGCGGACCAGCGTGCCTTCCGCGACGTCGGCTTCGACTCGCTCACCGCCGTCGCCCTGCGCAACCGCCTCGCGTCGGTCACCGGACTGACGCTGCCGACGACGATGGTCTTCGACCACCCGAGCCCGGCCGCCCTGGCCGCGTTCCTCCGCACCGAGCTCGCCGGGGCGCGGACCGCCGGAACGGCCGCCACCGCCACCGCCTCCGCCACAGCCGCGGCCGACGACCCGATCGTCATCGTCGGGATGGGCTGCCGCTATCCCGGCGGGGTCGCATCGCCGGAGGAGCTGTGGAAGCTCGCCCTCGACGGCGTCGACGCCGTCTCCCCCTTCCCGCCGGACCGGGGCTGGGACGCCGAGGGGCTCTACGACCCCGACCCGGACCGGTCCGGCAAGACGTACTCCGTGCAGGGCGGATTCCTGCGTGACGTCGCCGAGTTCGACCCGGGCTTCTTCGGCATCTCCCCGCGCGAGGCCCTGTCCATGGACCCGCAGCAGCGCCTGCTGCTGGAGACGGCCTGGGAAACCTTCGAGCACGCCGGGATCGACATCGTCTCCCAGCGCTCCAGCCTCACCGGCACCTTCATCGGGGCCAGCTACCAGGACTACGCCTCCAGCGTCGTGGCGAACTCCTCGGAGGGCTCCGAGGGCCACATGATCACCGGCACGCTCTCCAGCGTGCTCTCCGGGCGGGTCAACTACCTCTTCGGCTTCGAGGGACCGGCCGTCACCCTCGACACCGCCTGCTCGTCGTCGCTGGTCGCCCTGCACCTGGCCTGCCAGTCCCTGCGCGAGGGCGAGAGCTCCCTCGCCCTCGCCGGCGGCGTCAGCATCATGTCCACCCCGAGCGCCTTCGTCGGCTTCAGCCGGCAGCGCGCTCTGGCCGCCGACGGCCGCTGCAAGGCGTACGCCGACGGCGCCGACGGGATGACCCTCGCCGAGGGCGTCGGGCTCGTCCTGCTGGAGCGCCTCTCCGACGCCCGCCGCAACGGCCACACCGTGCTCGCCGTCGTCCGCGGCTCCGCCGTCAACCAGGACGGCGCGTCCAACGGCCTCACCGCCCCCAACGGCCCCTCCCAGCAGCGCGTCATCCGCCAGGCCCTGGCCAACGCCGGAGTCGAGGCGCGCGAGGTCGACGTCATCGAGGGCCACGGCACCGGCACCGCCCTCGGCGACCCCATCGAGGCACAGGCCCTGCTCACCGCCTACGGGCAGGACCGGGACGCCGAACGCCCCCTGCTCCTCGGATCGGTGAAGAGCAACATCGGCCACACCCAGATGGCCTCCGGCGTCGCCAGCGTGATCAAGCTGGTGCACGCCCTGCGCGAAGGGGTGGTACCGAAGACCCTGCACGTCGACACCCCCTCCTCGCACGTGGACTGGTCCTCCGGGGCCATCGACCTGCTGACCGAGCGGACCGACTGGCCCGACACCGGCCGGCCGCGCCGCGCCGCCGTCTCCTCGTTCGGTCTCAGCGGCACCAACGTGCACACCATCCTCGAAGAGGCTCCCGCCGAGGAGCCCGCCGCCGAGGCGCCGGCCCCCCGGGACGGTGTCCTCCCCCTGGTGGTCTCCGCCAGGAGCGAGGCCGCGCTGCGCGCCCAGGCGGGGCGGCTGCTCGCCCTCGTCGAGGAACGCCCGGACACCGCCCTCGCGGACCTGGCCTTCTCGCTGGCCACCTCCCGGGCCGGTCTGGAGCACCGCGCCGCCGTCACTGCGGGGGAGAGCGGCGAGCTGCTGCGCGGACTGCTGGCACTGCGCGACGGGCTGACCGGCCCCGGCACGGTCCAGGGCGGCACGGGCCGCGGCCGCACCGCGTTCCTGTTCACCGGTCAGGGCAGCCAGCGGGCGGGAACGGGCCGCGAACTGTACGAGCGGTTCCCCGTCTTCGCCGACGCGCTCGACGCCGTACTCGCCCGGATGGACGGCGAGCTGGACCGGCCGCTGCGCGAGCTCCTCTTCTCCGCCGAGGGGTCGCCCGAGGCGGCCCTGCTCGACCGCACCGCCTATGCGCAGCCCGCCCTGTTCGCCGTCGAGGTGGCGCTGTTCCGGCTCCTCGCCTCCTGGGGCATCACCCCCGACCACCTGGCCGGACACTCCGTCGGAGAGCTCGCCGCCGCCCACGTGGCGGGCGTGTTCTCCCTGGAGGACGCCTGTGCCCTGGTGGCGGCGCGCGGCCGGCTGATGCAGGCGCTGCCCGAGGGCGGCGCGATGATCTCCCTGGAGGCCGCCGAGGACGAGATCCTGCCGCTGCTGGAGGGACGTGAGGACGAGGTGTCCGTCGCCGCCGTCAACGGGCCCCTCTCGGTCGTCGTCGCGGGCGTCGAGGACACCGTCCTGGACATCGCCGCGACGATCGGGGCCCAGGGCCGCAGGACCAAGCGGCTCAAGGTGAGCCACGCCTTCCACTCCCCGCTCATGGACGGCATGCTCGACGACTTCGCCCGCGTCGCGCGGAACGTCGCCTACCACCCCCCGGTCATCCCGCTCGTCTCGGGCCTCACCGGTTCGCTCGCCGCCGACGACCAGGTGTGCAGCCCCGAGTACTGGGTCCAGCACGTGCGCCGGGCCGTCCGCTTCGCCGACGGCGTCAACTGGCTGTCGGCCCAGGGCGGGGTCCGCACCTTCATCGAACTCGGCCCGGACGGCGTGCTGAGCGGCATGGCCCGGGAGAGTCTGACCGACGCGCCCCGCACCGCGCTGCTCCCGCTGCTGCGCGCGGGCAGGCCCGAGGAGCGGACGGTCGCCACCGCGGTCGCCGGCGCGTACGCCCAGGGCGTGGACGTCGACTGGGACGCGTACTTCGCGCACTCCGGCGCCCGCAGGATCGCCCTGCCCACCTACGCCTTCCAGCGCGAGCGGTACTGGCCCGAGCCCGCCGCGCTCGCCGCCACCACGGCCTCGAACCCGGCCGACTCCGAGTTCTGGTCGGCGGTGGAGCGCGCCGACGTCGGCGAACTGACCGCCTCGCTGGGTCTGGACGACACGACCGTCACCGCGATGGTGCCCGCGCTGTCCGCCTGGCGCCGCCGCCGCGACGAGGAGTCGGCGGTGGACGCCTGGCGCTACCGCGTCGTCTGGAAACCTCAGGCCGCCTCCACGGCGCCCAGCACGCTGGGCGGCCGCTGGCTCGTCCTGGCGCCGACTTCGGGGGAGGACGCCGAAGGGTCCGCCGACGTGATCGCCGCCCTGGCCACAACGACCGTGACCTGCGAGGTCACCGGCTCCGACCGGGCCGCCCTCGCCGAACGGCTCACCCAACTCCGTCAGGAGCACGGTGAGTTCACGGGGGTGCTGTCGCTGCTCGGACTCGCCGGCTGCGAGAGCGCCGCCCGCACCGGAGTGCCGGACTCCCTCCTCCTGACCGCAGTCGCCGTACAGGCGCTCGGCGACTGCGGGATCGACGCACCGCTGTGGGCCGTCACCCGCGGCGCGGTCTCCGTGGGCCGCTCCGAGCCGGTCGTCGGCCTCGACCAGGCCGCCGTATGGGGCCTCGGACGGGTCGTCGCCCTCGAACAGCCCGGCCGCTGGGGCGGCTGCGTCGACCTGCCCGAACAGCTCGACGCGCACGCCGCGCGCAGGCTGCGCGGAGTGCTCACCGCCGCGACGGGCGAGACCGAGACGGCCGTACGCGCCTCCGGCGTCTTCGTGCGCCGACTCGCCCACAGCCCCGTCGACCGTTCCACCGCGAAGCCCTTCGACCCTTCGGGCACCACCCTGATCACCGGCGGCACCGGAGGGCTCGGCGGACACGTCGCCCGTGGTCTCGCCCGGGCCGGAGCCGAGCACCTGCTGCTCGTCAGCCGGCGCGGGGCGAACGCCCCCGGCGCGGACGCGCTGCGGACCGAACTGACCGGGCTCGGAGCCCGAGTGACCGTCGCCGCCTGCGACGTCGCCGACCACGACGCGCTCGCCGCGCTCCTCGACACCGTCCCCGAGGACGCCCCGCTCAACGCCGTCATCCACACCGCGGGAATCGTCGAGGACGGCGTGGTCGACACCCTGACCGCGAACAGCTTCCGGGCCGTCCTCGACGCCAAGGTCGCCTCCGCGCGGCACCTGCACGAACTGACGGCCCACCTGCCGCTGTCCGCGTTCGTCCTCTTCTCCTCCACCGCCGGCGTCTTCGGCGCCGCGGGCCAGGGCAACTACGCGGCGGCCAACGCCTATCTGGACGCCCTCGCCGAATACCGGCGGGCGAGCGGGCTGACCGCGCTCTCCGTCGCCTGGGGCCCCTGGTCCGGATCCGGCATGGTCGCCGGCGCTGCCGAGATCGAGACCCGCGTCCGACGCGGCGGCTTCGAACCGCTCGCGCCCGAACCCGCCGTACGGGCCCTGCTGCGGGCGATCGAACAGGACGACACCGCCCTGGCGCTCGCCGACATCGACTGGGACCGCTTCGTCCCCGCCTTCGCCACCGCCCGCCCGCTGCCGCTCATCGGTGACCTGCCGGAGGTACGGCAGCAGCGGTCCGCGGGCCCCGCCACGGCCCCCGGGGGCGAACCGGAGCTGCGGCGGCGACTCGCCGAACTCCCCGACGCCGACCGCGCCGCCTTCGTCCTCGACCTGCTGCGCACCCAGGTGGCCGCCGTGCTCGGGCACAGCGACGCCGCGGCGATCGAGGACGACCGGGCCTTCCGCGACCTGGGCTTCGACTCGCTCACCACGCTCGAACTGCGCAACGCACTGGTCGCCGCGACCGGGCTCAGCCTGCCCGTGTCCCTCGTCTACGACCGCCCGACCCCGCGTGACATGGCGGACTTCCTGCTCGACGAACTCCTCGGCTCGCTGCCCGACCAGGCCGCCGCCGCGCCGGTGGCCGCCGGCCGGTCCCTGGACGACGACCCGATCGCCGTCGTCGGCATGAGCTGCCGCTTCCCCGGCGGAGTGTCCTCGCCCGAAGAGCTGTGGCAGATGCTCCAAGAGGGCAGGGACGGCATCACCCGCTTCCCCGACGACCGGGGATGGGACATCGAGGCGCTCGGAGCGGGCGCCTCGGACACCCTCGAAGGCGGATTCCTCACCGGGGTCGCCGACTTCGACGCCCACTTCTTCGGCATCTCACCGCGCGAGGCACTGGCCATGGACCCCCAGCAGCGCCTGCTGCTGGAGGCCACCTGGGAGGCGCTGGAGCGCGCCGGGATCGACCCCTCCGCACTGCGCGGCTCCACCACCGGCGTCTTCGTCGGCACCAACGGACAGGACTACCCCACTCTCCTGCGCCGGTCCCTCTCCGACGTCCAGGGCTACGTGGCCACCGGCAACACCGCCAGCGTCATGTCCGGCCGCCTCTCCTACGCCCTCGGCCTGGAAGGACCGGCCGTCACCGTCGACACCGCCTGCTCCTCCTCCCTGGTCGCGATGGACTGGGCGGGCAAGGCACTGAGCGCCGGTGAGTGCTCCCTGGTGATCGCGGGCGGCGTCTCCGTGATGTCGAGTCCCGACTCCTTCGTCGAGTTCTCCACCCAGGGCGGACTGGCCCCCGACGGCCGCTGCAAGGCGTTCTCCGACAGCGCCGACGGCACCGCCTGGTCCGAAGGCGTCGGCATCCTCGTGCTCGAACGGCTCTCCGACGCCGTACGCAACGGACACGAGGTCCGCGGCATCATCCGTTCGACCGCCGTCAACCAGGACGGCGCGTCCAACGGTCTCACCGCCCCCAACGGCCCCTCCCAGCAGAGGGTGATCCGCCAGGCGCTCGCCGACGCCGGACTGACCGCCGCCGACATCGACGCCGTCGAGGCCCACGGCACCGGCACCACCCTCGGCGACCCCATCGAGGCCACGGCCCTGCTCTCCACCTACGGCCAGGACCGCGAACGGCCGCTGCTGCTCGGCACCGTCAAGTCGAACATCGGGCACACCCAGGCCGCCGCGGGCGTCGCGGGCGTCATCAAGATGCTCATGGCGATGCGGCACGGCACACTGCCGGCGTCCCTGCACATCGGCACCCCGTCCGCCCACGTGGACTGGAGCGCCGGCGCGGTGGAGCTGCTGACCGAGCCGACGGCCTGGCCGGACACCGGCCGTCCGCGCCGCGCCGGAGTCTCGGCGTTCGGCGTGAGCGGCACCAACGCGCACGTCATCGTCGAGCAGGCGCCGCCCGTCGAGCGGGCGCCGGAGGAGGAGACCACCGAGCACCCCACGCCGGCCGTCGTGCCGTGGACCGTGTCGGGCAGGAGCCGAGAGGCGCTCCAGGACCAGATCGAGCGGCTCACCTCCTTCGCCGCCCGCCGCACCGACCTGTCCCCGCTGGACATAGGCCGCTCGCTCGCCGGGGACCGCACACTCTTCCCGCACCGCGCAGTGCTGCTGGCCGACGCGGACGGCGTACGGGAGAGCGCGCGCGGCACCGCGAACCGCGCCCCCGGCAGGACCGCGTTCCTCTTCTCCGGCCAGGGCAGCCAGCGCGGCGCCATGGGCCGCGAACTGTACGAGCGCTTCCCCGTCTTCGCCGAAGCGCTGGACTCCGTCCTCGCCCATCTGGACACCGAACTCGAGTACCCCCTCAAGGAAGTGCTGTTCGCCTTCCCCGGCACCTTCGAGTCCGAGCTGCTGGACGAGACCGGATGGACGCAGCCCGCGCTCTTCGCGATCGAGGTGGCCCTCTTCCGGCTCGCCGAGTCGTGGGGTCTGACACCGGACTTCGTGACCGGGCACTCGATCGGTGAGATCGCCGCCGCCCACGTGGCGGGCGTGTTCTCCCTGGCGGACGCCTGCCGGCTGGTCGCGGCCCGCGCCACGCTGATGCAGGCGCTCCCGCAGGGCGGCGCGATGGTCGCGCTCCAGGCCACCGAGGACGAGGTGGCCCCGCTGCTGGACGCCGGCGTGTCCATCGCCGCGGTCAACGGCCCGCGCTCCCTGGTCGTCGCCGGAGCGCAGGACGCGGTCGACGAACTCACCGAACTGTTCGCCGCCGACGGCCGCCGCACCACACGGCTGCGGGTCTCGCACGCCTTCCATTCGCCGCTGATGGACCCGATGCTCGCGGATTTCGCCCGCGTCGCCGAGAGCATCACCTACGACGAGCCCCGCATCCCCGTGGTCTCCAACCTCACCGGAGCCCTCGCGACGAGTGGCGAACTGCGCTCTGCGGCCTACTGGGTGCGCCACGTACGCGAAGCCGTACGGTTCGCCGACGGGGTGCGCACCCTGCGGGACGCGGGAGTCGGCACGTTCGTCGAGCTCGGCCCCGACGGGGTGCTCTGCGCGATGGCGCAGCAGAGCCTGGACGGTGTGGAGCCCGCGCCCGCGGTCGTGCCGCTCCTGCGCAAGGACCAGGGCGAGGAGGCGGCACTCGTCGCCGCGCTCGCCGCCCTGCACGTCCACGGCGCGGGACCCGACTGGTCCGCCTTCTTCGCGGGCCTGGGCGCACGCCGGGTCGAACTGCCCACGTACGCCTTCCAGCGCCAGCGCTACTGGCCCGAGCCCGCGGCGCTCGAAGCCGCCGGGCCCCCCGACCCGGCGGACACCGCGTTCTGGTCCGCCGTGGAGCACGAGGACGTCGAGACGCTGGCCTCCTCGCTCGGCCTGGACGGCGACACCGTCACCGCGATGGTGCCCGCCCTGTCCGCCTGGCGCCGCCGTCGCGGTGAGCAGTCCGCGGGCGCCGCCTGGCGCTACCACGAGACCTGGACCCCGCTGCCCGCACGGGCGGCGACCGGGGACGCGGGCAGGTGGCTGGTGCTCCTGCCGGCCGGTGACACACCCCCCTGGGTGACCGCGGCCGCCACGGCACTGGGCGACGACGCCGTACGCGTGTCCGTGGACGGCGACCTGGCCGGCCCGCTCGCCACGGCGTGCGCCGACCGGGACGAAGCCGGCTTCACCGGAGTCGTGTCGCTGCTCGCCGCCACCGCGGACGCCACCGCCCTGCCCCCGGACCACGCCTGGCCCCGGACGCTGCTTGTGGCTCTGGCCGACGCGGGCGTCGACGCGCCGCTGTGGTGCGTCACCCGGGGCGCCGTCTCCACCGCCGGCGAACCGCTGCTGAGCGCCGGGCAGGCGGCCGTATGGGGCCAGGGCCGGGTCACGGCGCTGGAGCACCCCGACCGCTGGGGCGGGCTGATCGACCTCCCCGGGACGGTCGACGACCGTACGGGCACGACCTTCGCCGCGGCCCTGGCGGGCGGCGAACGTCCCGACGGCGAGGACCAGATCGCGGTCCGCGCCACCGGCGTCCACGGACGGCGGCTGGCCCGCACGACCGCCACGGCCGCCAACCCGGCCGGTAACGTCTGGCGGCCCACCGGCACGGTGCTCGTCACCGGCGGCACGGGGACCATGGGCGGACTGATCGCCCGCCGGCTGGCCCGGGAGGGCGCCCGGCACCTCGTACTGACCGCCCGGCACGCCTCGGACCTCGACGGGGCCGCGATGCTCGAAGCCGAACTGCACCGGCTCGGCGCCGGGACGACCCTGGCCGTGTGCGACGTGTCCGACGCCGCCGCGCTGACCGCGCTGCTCGGCACGCTCCCCGAGGACGCGCCGCTGACCGCGGTCGTCCACGCGGAGGAGCCGGACGTCCTCGGCGCGACGACCGCGCAGCTCACCGCCGCGCTCGCCGGAGCCGTCCAGCTCGACGCCGCGCTCGGGGACCGGCCGCTCGACGCCTTCGTCCTCTGCGGCACGATCGCCGCCACCTGGGGCGTGAGGGGCCAGCAGGAGACCGCCGCACTCGGCGCGTACCTCGACGCCCTCGCCCGCCGGCGCCGCGACCGGGGGGCCACCGCCCTCGCCGTCTCCTGGGGGGCGTGGGCGGACCTGGCCGACGACTCCACGGCCGCGCACCTGCGGATGAACGGCCTGCCCGTCCTCGACACCGACACGGCACTCGCCGCGCTCGGCAGGGCCGTCGCCGACGGCGGGGCCGCCGTCACCATCGCCGACGTACGGTGGGAGACCTTCGCCCCGGCCCTCGCCGAAGCCCGCCGCACCACACTCCTGCACGCACTGCCGGAAGCCCGCGAGGCCCTGGAGACGGCCGGACGGGACCGGGGCGAGGAGCGGTCCGCCGCCGACGCCTACCGGCAGCAGACGCTCGCCCTGCCCGAGGCCGAACGGGGCGAAGCCCTGCTGGCCCTGGTCACCGCCAAGTCGGCCGTGGTCCTGGGGCACACGGACAGCGGCCTCGTCGAACCCGACCTCCCCTTCCGCGACCTCGGCTTCGACTCCCTGACCGCCGTCGACCTGCGCAACCAGCTCACCGCGGCCACCGGCGTCACACTTCCCGCCACCCTGGTCTTCGACCACCCGACCCCGGCCGAGCTCGCCCACCACCTGCGGACCCTGCTGCTCGGCGAACTCCCCGACACCGCGACCCCCGTCGCCGCCACCGCGCCGGCCGACGACGACCCCGTCGTCATCGTCGGCATGGCCTGCCGCTACCCGGGCGGTGTCGGATCGCCCGAGGAGCTGTGGCAGCTCGTCATGGACGAGACCGACGCCGTGGGCGCGTTCCCCACCGACCGGGGCTGGGACCTCGACACCCTGCTCGGCGGGCCGCCGGAGGGCGGCCGTGGCCGCAGCACCACCGGAAACGGCGGATTCCTCTACGACGCCGCCGACTTCGACCCCGCCGTGTTCGGCATCTCGCCGCGCGAGGCCATCGTGATGGACCCGCAGCAGCGCATCGTGCTCGAAGCGGCCTGGGAGGCACTGGAGCGGGCGGGCATCGACGCGGCGACCCTGAAGGGAAGCACCACCGGCGTCTACGTCGGCGGCGGCAGCGGCGACTACCGTCCGCCGGCCGAGGCCGGGCAGTGGGAGACCGCCCAGTCCGCGAGCCTCCTCTCCGGCCGGATCGCGTACTCCTTCGGCCTTCAGGGGCCCACCGTCTCCGTCGACACCGCGTGCTCCTCGTCCCTGGTCGCGCTGCACCTCGCGGCCCAGGCACTGCGCTCCGGCGAGTGCTCGATCGCCCTGGCCGGCGGCGTGACCGTCATGGCCACCCCGGCGGGCTTCGTCGAGTTCAGCGCCCAGGGCGCCCTCTCCACCGACGGCCGCTGCAAAGCGTTCTCGGAAGGGGCCGACGGTACCGGCTGGTCCGAAGGCGTGGGCATGCTCGTCGTCGAGCGTCTCTCCGACGCCCGGCGCAACGGCCACCACGTCCTGGCGGTCCTGCGGGGCTCCGCGATCAACCAGGACGGCGCCTCCAACGGGCTAACCGCGCCCAGCGGACCCGCGCAGCAGCGGGTGATCCGGCAGGCCCTCGCCAACTCCGGCCTGCGGACGACCGACGTGGACGCGGTCGAGGCCCACGGCACGGGCACCAAGCTCGGCGACCCGATCGAGGCCCAGGCGCTGCTGGCCACCTACGGCCAGGACCGGGACCCCGACCGCCCGGTGCTGCTCGGTTCGCTGAAGACCAACATCGGACACACGCAGGCCGCCTCCGGAGTCGCCGGGGTGATCAAGATGGTGATGGCCATGCGCCACGGCACCCTGCCGAGGTCGCTGTACGCCGAGACGCCGACCTCCCAGGTCGACTGGACGGCCGGACACGTCCGGCTGCTCACCGAGCCCGTCGCCTGGCCCGCATCGGACCGCGCACGCCGGGCGGGCGTCTCCTCCTTCGGCGCCAGCGGCACGAACGCCCACGTCATCCTGGAACAGGCACCGCCCGCCGAACCGGAGCCGGCGGCCACCGCCCCCGGCGAGCCGCTCCGCGAGCCCCGGGCCCTCCCGGTGCTGCTGTCCGGCAAGTCCGCGGGCGCCCTGCGCGGTCAGGCCCGCCGCCTGCTCACCAGGGTCACCGAGGACACGGACGTCCCGCTGACCGATCTCGCCTACTCCCTCGCCACCACCCGCACGGCCTTCGACCACCGGGCCGCCGTGACGGCCACCGACCGCGACGGGCTGACCGGCGCACTCACCGCACTGGCCGCGGGAGGCACCGCCGCCGGCCTGGTCGAGCACCAGGTGGAGCGCGTGGGCAAGCGGGCGTTCCTCTTCTCCGGGCAGGGCTCCCAGCGCCTGGGCATGGGCCGCGAGCTCTACGACCGGTTCCCGGTGTTCGCACAGGCGCTGGACTCGGTGCTGGACCTGCTGGACGCGCGGTCGGGCCGTCCCCTGCGCGACGTGATGTGGGGCGAGGACGCCGAGACGCTCAACGAGACGGGCTTCGCCCAGCCCGCCCTGTTCGCCGTCGAGGTGGCCCTGTTCCGACTGGTCGAATCGTGGGGCGTGAAGCCCGACTTCCTGGCCGGCCACTCGATCGGCGAGATCGCCGCCGCCCACGTGGCGGGAGTGTTCTCCCTGGAGGACGCCGCCCGCCTGGTGACGGCGCGCGCCTCGCTGATGCAGGCACTGCCGCCCGGCGGTGCGATGGCAGCCGTGGAGGCCACGGAGGACGAAGTCCTGCCGCTGCTCTCCGACGACGTGTCCGTCGCCGCCGTCAACGGCCCCTCCTCGGTGGTGGTCTCCGGCACCGAACAGGCCGTCCTGGACGTCGCGGCCCGCCTGGCCGACCAGGGCCGCCGCACGAGCCGGCTGCGCGTCTCCCACGCCTTCCACTCACCGCTCATGGAGCCGATGCTCGACGCGTTCCGCTCGGTCGCCGAGAGCCTGACCTACGCGGCGCCGCGCATCGCGGTCGTCTCCGACCTCACGGGCGGACCGGCACGGGCCGAGGAACTGTGCACGCCCGGCTACTGGGTACGCCATGTCCGCGAGGCCGTCCGCTTCGCCGACGGCGTACGCACCCTCGCCGACCGCGGTGTGACCACGTTCCTGGAACTCGGCCCGGACGGCGTGCTGTCCGCGATGGCCCAGGAGAGCGCGCCCGAGGGGGCCGTCACCGTCCCGGTCCTGCGCAAGGACCGCGACGAGGAGACCACCCTCGTCGCCGCGCTCGCCCGACTGCACGTCCAGGGCGTGCCCGTGGACTGGCGGCGGGTCTTCGCGGGCACCGGAGCCCGGTGGCTGGACCTGCCGACGTACGCCTTCCAGCGCGGAAGGTTCTGGCCGGACGTCATGCCGGGCGTCACCCCCGCCGACGCGCCCCCGCAGGCCGCCACGGCGGACCACGCGTTCTGGAGTGCGGTGGAGAAGGAGGACTTCGCCTCGCTGGAGTCCACCCTCGACGTGGAGTCGGACGCCCTGTCGAAGGTGCTGCCCGCCCTGATGGACTGGCGCGGCCGGCAACACGACGAGTCGGTCATGGAGGAGTGGCGCCACCGCGTCGTCTGGAAGGCCCTGGCCGGCGGAGCGAGGGCCAACCGGAAGGTCCTCACCGGCACCTGGCTGGCCGTGGTACCCGCCGAACTGGCCGAGGACCCCTGGGTGTCCGCCGTACTCGACACCCTGGACACCGACGTCGTACGCCTGGCCGTGCGGGGAGCCGACCGGGCCGCACTGGCCGCGGAACTGAGCACCCGTGCCGAGGAAGGCACCCGGTTCACCGGGGTCCTCTCCCTCCTCGCGCTGAAGGAGAGCGCCCGGGGCAGCGTGCCCGAGGGAACCGCCCTCACCGCCGTACTGCTCCAGGCGCTCGGCGACGCGAGGATCGGCGCGCCCCTGTGGTGCGTCACCCGGGAAGCCGTCGCCACGAACCGCGCGGACACCGTCCAGAGCCCGCTGCAGGCCGCCGTGTGGGGGCTCGGCAGGGTCGCCGCACTGGAGTACCCGGAGCGCTGGGGCGGTCTGATCGACCTGCCCGCGACGCTCGACGAGCGGGCGGCCGCCGGCTTCGCCGGAGCACTCGCCGGCCTCGACGGCGAGGACCAGATCGCCGTGCGCACCTCGGCGATCCTCGCCCGGCGCCTTGTGCGGGCCCCCGGAAAGCGGCCCGCCCGCACCTGGGCCCCGAACGGCACCGTGCTGATCACCGGCGGTACCGGCGCCCTCGGCGGGCACGTCGCCCGCCGGCTCGCCAAGGACGGAGTCCAGCACCTGGTGCTGCTCAGCCGCAGCGGCCCCGCCGCACCGGCGGCAGAACGCCTGCGGGCCGACCTCGACGCACTGGGCACCTCGGTCACCGTCGCCGCCTGCGACGCCGCCGACCGGGACCAACTGGCCGCCGTCCTGGCCGAGATACCGGCGGAGCACCCGCTCACCGGGGTGATCCACGCGGCCGGAGTCCTGGACGACGGAGTGCTCGACCGGCTCACTCCGGAGCGGTTCGAGGCGGTGTTCCGGTCCAAGGTCACCCCGGCCCTCCTGCTCGACGAACTGACCCGTGGAGCGGACCTCACGGCGTTCGTCCTCTTCTCCTCCGCCTCGGCGGCCGTGGGCAACCTCGGCCAGGGCAACTACGCGGCGGCCAACTCGGTCCTGGACGCTCTCGCCGAACGGCGCCGGGCTCAGGACCTCCCGGCGACCGCGGTCGCCTGGGGAGCCTGGGACGGTGGCGGCATGGCAGAGGGAACCGGGGCCGAAGAGGCCGCGGCACGCACCGGGGTCGGCGCCATGGCCCCGGGACTGGCCTGCGAGACGATGCTCCGGCTGGTCATGGAGCCCGATCCGACCGCCGTCGTCGCGGAGGTCTCCCTGGACCGTTTCGTCGCCGCCTTCGGCACGGCGCGGCCGAGCGCCCTGCTCCGCGAACTCCCCGGGTACGACCGCATGGCGGCCGCCGCCGCGGCACCCTCGGACACCGAGGCGGAGGGCGGCCTGCGGTACCGGCTCGCGGCCATGTCGGCGAACCGGCGCCTCGAATCCGTCGTGGACCTGGTCCGCACCCAGGCCGCCCGGGTGCTCAGCTACCCGGACACGGAAGCGGTCGGCGCGGAACGGTCCTTCCGGGACCTCGGGGTCGACTCGCTCGGAGCCGTGGAACTGCGCAACCAGATGAACAGCGCCACCGGGCTCAGCCTCCCCGCCACCCTCGTCTTCGACCACCCCACCCCCACCTCCCTCGCCGAGCACGTACTCGGACAGCTCATCCCCGAGGGCGGCCCCGGGACGGACGGCGACGAGGCGGAGATCCGAGCCCTGCTGGCCTCGGTGCCGCTGGAGCGACTGCGGGACATCGGCGTACTGGAGCCACTGCTCCAGCTGGCGGGCCGGGGCGCGAGTACCCCGGCACAGAACGACACGACGGACGAGTCCATCGACTCGATGGCAGTGGCAGACCTGGTCCGGGCCGCGCTCAACGGCCAGTCCGACCTGTAGCGCGAGAGTGACGGAGCAGATGATGAACGCCCCTACCGAGAACGCCCCCACCGCCGGTGTCGTGGAAGCGCTCCGCGCCGCCATGAAGGAGTCGGAGCGGCTGCGGCGACAGAACAGGATGTTCGTCGCCGCGGCCCGGGAACCCATCGCCATCGTGGGCATGAGCTGCCGGTTCCCCGGTGACGTCACCTCGCCCGAAGGACTCTGGGAGCTCGTCGCCACCGGCACCGACGCCATCTCCGGCTTCCCCACGGACCGCGGATGGGACCTGGACGCGCTGCGCGCCAGCACCACCGACGCACGGGACACCTCGGTCAGCCAGCAGGGCGGATTCCTCAACCACGTCGCCGACTTCGACCCCGGCTTCTTCGGGATATCCCCCCGGGAGGCCGCCACCATGGACCCCCAGCAGCGGCTGCTGCTGGAGACCACCTGGGAGGCCATCGAGCGCGCCGGCATCGACGCCACCCGGCTGCGCGGTACCCGCACGGGCGCCTTCATCGGCACCAACGGTCAGGACTACGCCTACCTCCTGGTCAGGTCGCTCGACGACGCGACCGGCGACGTCGGCACCGGCATCGCGGCGAGCGCCGTCTCCGGCCGCCTCTCGTACGCCCTCGGCCTCGAAGGCCCCGCCGTCACCATCGACACCGCGTGCTCGTCGTCCCTCGTCGCCCTCCACCTGGCCGTGCAGTCCCTGCGCAACCAGGAGTGCACGCTGGCACTCGCCGGGGGCGTCAACGTCATGTCCACCCCCGGCTCGCTCATCGAGTTCAGCCGGCAGGGCGGCCTGGCCAGGGACGGCCGCTGCAAGGCCTTCTCCGAGAACGCCGACGGCACCGGCTGGTCGGAGGGCGCGGGCGTCCTGATGCTGGAGCGCCTCTCGGACGCCGAACGCAACGGGCATCCGGTCCTCGCCGTGATCCGTGGCTCGGCGGTCAACCAGGACGGCGCTTCCAACGGCTTCACCGCCCCCAACGGCCCCTCCCAGCAGCGGGTCATCCGTCAGGCCCTCGCCAACGCCGGTCTCACCCCCGCCGACGTCGACGCCGTCGAGGCACACGGCACGGGCACCCCGCTGGGCGACCCCATCGAGGCCCAGAGCCTCTTGGCCGCGTACGGCCAGGACCGGGAGCACCCGCTCCTCCTCGGTTCGGTCAAGTCCAACATCGGGCACACCCAGGCCGCCTCCGGGGTCGCCGGCGTGATCAAGATGGTCATGGCGATGCGGCACGGCACGGTGCCCAAGACCCTCCACGCCGAGGAGCCTTCCTCGCACGTCGACTGGTCGGCGGGCAAGGTCGAACTGCTCACCGAGGCCCGCGCGTGGCCCGACTCGGGCCGCCCCCGCCGCACCGGCGTGTCCTCGTTCGGCGTCAGCGGGACCAACGCACACGTGATCGTCGAGCAGGCCCCGGCGGCCGTACCGGTCCCCGCCGACGAGACCGCTCCCGTGCGCAGCGCCCGGGCCCTGCCCTGGATGGTCTCCGGGCGCACCGCCGATGCGCTGCGCGACCAGGCGACCGTGCTGCTGAGCAGGCTGGAGAGCGAACCGGCCCTGCGGGCGGTGGACACGGCACTGTCCCTGGCGACGTCCAGGGCGAGCATGGAACACCGCCTCGCCGTCGTCACCGACGAGGACGGCGGCGCGGGGCGCGCGGCGCTGGAGACCTGGCTCGCGAACGGCACGGCGCCGGGTGTCGTCGAGGGCACCGTCTCGGGACGGTCGAAGAGCGCGGTGCTGTTCTCGGGTCAGGGTGCGCAGCGGCTCGGTATGGGTCGTGAGTTGCACGGGGCGTTTCCGGTGTTCGCGGAGGCGTTGGACGCGGCGTGTGTGCTGTTGGACGCGGGGTTGGGTTGTTCGCTGCGTGAGGTTATGTGGGGTGGGGACGCCGGGCTGTTGGACGACACCGGTTTCGCTCAGCCGGCGTTGTTCGCGGTCGAGGTGGCGTTGTTCCGGCTGGTGGAGTCGTGGGGTGTGGCTCCTGATTTCGTGGCCGGTCATTCGATCGGTGAGATCGCGGCTGCTCATGTGGCGGGGGTGTTGTCGCTGGAG
>NZ_JBEXSI010000091.1:0-18382 GCF_040613515.1 Streptomyces sp. NPDC006261 | reverse complement strand
AGGTCGAACGCTTCAACCGCACCCTGCTCGACGAATGGGCCTACATCCGGCCCTACACCTCGAACACCGAGCGAGCCGAAGCCCTGGCAGACTTCCTCCACACCTACAACCACCACCGCTGCCACACCGCGCTCAACGGACACCCACCCATCAGCCGTGTCAACAACGCTGCGGGTCAATACAGCTAGTGCGTGGAAGGGCACGGGTCCGTCATGTCTGCACTTCCCCCTCGGACCGCGACCCTGACCGGGCAGTACATGGTCCTCGTCCCGCTGACCGCGGACCACCCCGACGACCTCTTCGAGGCGGGCGGCGGCGACGAGGAGGTGCGGCGCCGGCAGGGCGGCCCGGCACCCCCGCGGCCCCGGGAGGAGCGGCTGACCCGGCTGGACGGGGTGCCCGCCGACGCCGAGGAGCTGGGCGTGGGGCGCGTGCAGCTGAAGACCGGCCACCGCAACGAGCCCCCAGTCCGCCATCGCCCGGCTCACCGCCCGCCTGGCCGCGGCCGACCCGGGCCGGCGGTTCAGCGGAGGGGGTACGGGCGGGCCCGGTGCCGGGACGGCCGCTCCTCGGCGGCGTAGTCCCCGCAGTCGGGGTTCTCGCAGGGGCCCGGGCGCCAGACGGGGACGAAGATCCCGAGGGTCTTGCGGCGCTGGATCTCGGAGGCGACGGGATGCTTGCAGGCCGGGCACATGAAGGCGGCCCGCTGCTGGGTCTCACGCTCTTTGCCGGCCATTTACTCACGATAGGCCGGGCATCGCGCTTGGGAAACTCTTTCCGCGCGCTTTGCCCGGCCATTGCCCGCCCGGTTACCCGGCCGACTTACCGTCAGATGGCTTCTCCGGACTGTCCGAACTCCCTGTACCGCCCGCACTCTCCCCGGTGTCCGCGTTCGGTGGCGGTCGCCGCACACTGAGCACGATCGAGACCGTCAGAATGACAACGATCACCGCTAGGCTGATCGGCGAGGGAATCTCCGGAATGGAGGTGTTGATCATCTTGTGCGAGGCCTGGAGAATGAGCTTGACGGCGATGAAGGCCAGAATGATCGCCAGGCCGTTGCTCAGGTAGTGGAAGCGGTCCAGGAGTCCCGCCAGCAGGAAGTACAGCGCTCGCAGTCCGAGGATGGCGAACGCGTTGCTGGTGTAGACGATGAACGCGTCGTCGCTGACCGCCAGCACGGCGGGCACGCTGTCGACGGCGAAGAGCAGGTCGGCCGCCTCGATCGCGGCGACCACCGCGAGCAGCGGTGTGGCGACCCGTTTGCCCTCCTCCTTGATGACGAAGTGTGTTCCCGCGTATTCGTCACGGACGGGCATGATCTTTCGCAGCAGCCGCACCGCGAAGCTCTTGCCCGGGTCGAAGCTGTCCTCCTCGCCCTTGAGGATTTTGTAGGCGCTGTAGAAGAGGATCGCCGCGAAGAGGAACAGCACGAAGGTGAAGCGGTTCACGACCGCGACGCCGGCTGTCAGGAAGATCGCGCGGAACACCAGAGCGCCGATGACGCCGAAGAACAGCACCCGGTGCTGATATTCCCGGGGAACCTTGAAATAGGCGAAGATCAGCGCGAAGACGAAGAGGTTGTCGACCGAAAGGCTCTTCTCCAGAAGCCAGGCTGTCGTGTATTCCGTCCCCGCGGTCGTCCCGAGGACGAAGAAGACCACACCGCCGAAGATGAGCGCGAGGCTCACCCACAGCACGCTCCACCAGGCCGCTTCCTTGAAGCCGATGACATGCGCCTTGCGGTGGGCAAGCAAGTCGACTGTGAGGGAGACGACCACCGTTACGGCGAACGCCACCCAGAGCCATACCGGTACATCCACGCCCGAGACCTCCCCTGTCGATTGTTACGAGTGTGACGGGTCGGGCCCAGGAGTGCGAGGGGGTGTGCGCCGACCGGCTGCCGCGACCGAGGCCATCAGCTCCGCGTCCAGGAACGAGGGATCGGCCATTCGGGTGGCGGCCGCATAGGAGTTGAGCAGGGCTTTCGTCACCCGAAGGGCCGCTTCGGGGCGGCGCACGACGGGCTTCGCCCAGGCCTCGACAGCCTGATCCAATTCGTTTTCCGGTACGACCCGCTGGAGGACGGAGAGCGCGTGCGCCTCGGCGGCGTCGAACGCCCGTCCGGTCAGGATCAGTTCGCGGACCCGGGCCGCGCCGACCTCGTGGATCAGCCGGGGCAGCAGCCCGCCCCAGGCGGTCGGCAGCCCCAGCGCCAGCTCCGGCAGCCGGAAGCCGGCGGTCACCGCGCCGACCCGCAGATCGCAGGCGAGGGCGAGCGCGAGGCCCGCGCCGATCGCCTTGCCCTGGACCCGGGCGATGGTGACGGCCCGGTTGCCGGAGATCGCCTCGCAGACCCGGCGGGCCTTCTCCCCGGCGACCCGGATGCCCCGGCCGGCCGGGTCCTCCTCCAGCCAGTCGGCGAACTCGGCACGGTCGCCGCCCAGGCAGAAGTCGTCCCCGGCACCGCTGAGCACCACCACCCGCACCTCGGGATCGGGTGCGGCGACGAGGTCCAGCAGCTCGTCGAGCATCGCCTCGGTGACCGCGTTGCCGGTCTCCGGGGTGTTCAGCTCCACGTGCAGGACGGGGCCCTCGCGCCGGGCGCGTACCGTCGCGGGCTCCTCGTGCGAGGAGGAGGTCAGGAAGTCGGGCAGCGAGAGCTTCACAGCGCCACGCCCAGCGAGGTGATCCGCCTGAAGACCATCCGGGGGGCGTACACCGGCGGGGAGGTGATCCGCAGGGTGGGGAAACGATCCAGCATGCGGGCCAGCAGCGTCCGCGTCTCCAGCTTGGCGAGGGCCGCGCCCAGGCAGTAGTGCACCCCGCCGCCGAAGGTGAGGTGGCTGCCGCCGCGCAGGATGTCGAAGGCGCCGGGGTCGGGGTTGCGCCGGGGGTCGTGGTTGGCGGCGCCGTACAGGACGTGGACCATGCTGTCCTTCTTGACCGGGACGCCGGCCAGAACGGTGTCCTCGGCGGCGATCCGGGTGTTGATGTGGATGGGCGGGTCGTAGCGCAGCACCTCGTCGACGGCCGCGTCGATGTGCTCGGAGTGGTCCCGCAGCCACTGCCAGTGGCCGGGGTCGGCCAGCAGCAGGGAGGTCATCGCCGTCAGCAGGGTCGCCGTGGTCTCCAGCGAGGCGATGGTGACGAACATGGTGAGCCGGTAGAGGATCTCGTCCGCCTGCTCCCGGTCCGGCTCCATCGCGTCCCAGGTGTGGATCCAGCCGGTCAGCACGTCGTGGCGGGGCTCGGCCCGGCGGCGGGCGACCAGATCGGTGAAGTACGCGCGCAGCTGCACGGTCGCCTCGGCGGAGACGGCCAGCTGGCTCTTGGTGGGCAGCAACTCCTGGGCGTACACCTGGTTGTGGGTGATCTCCAGGATGTGCGGGTATTCCTCGGGCGGAAATCCCAGCCAGGAGCCGACCGTGTGGATCGGCAGCTGCTCGCTGACCGTGGAGACGAAGTCCGCCTCGCCCCAGCGGAGCTTGTCGGCCAGCTCGTCCAGGAGCCGGTCGGTGTCGCGCTCGACGTCGGGGGTGAGGCGTTCGATGGTGGAGCGGTCGAAGAGGTTGCCCAGCGAGCGGCGCTGGCAGGTGTGCTCGGGGGCGTTCAGCCGGGCGAGCGTACCGGTCATCTCCCGGGTCGCGATCGCGTCCCACTGCTTGGAGTCGTCCTGCCGCTCCTGCCAGGCGAAATCGGGGACGAGCCAGTTGCGGCCGCGCAGCACCTGGCTGCAGGTGTCGAAGCCGGTGACGAAATAGCCGTTCCAGGGAGCGCGGACGACGTCACCCATCGTCCGCAGCTCCGCGAGTATTCCGTACGGCTCGGCCTGCCCTTCGGGTGAATTGAGCCTGCGGAGCAGACCGATGACCGCGCGCCGTCCGTCGGGGGTCCTGCTTGTACCGCCAGTGATGCTCACGCAGAGTTCCTTGACCTAGGCCCATGGTTACCGACCAGAACCTACCCTTCCGGATAGCTGCGCCAAGCATCGTTCTTTGTTGCCCCCGTCACATGCAATCGTCACAAATGCCCTTTGTCGTACGCGAATTGTCGGCCCGTGAGTGATACGGGGACGACGGTGCGTCAGACGCGGAAGACATCCAGGAACGAACTCCACCAGCCCTTGGGCTTCCTGGCCGGTTCCGCAGCGTGACGACCGGCGGCTCCCGGCTGGGGCGCCGCGCTCCGGTACGGGTCGGGCAGCTGTGCCGAGGTCTGCGCCGCTGGCTGGGTGCCGGTCGCGGTGCGGCGGGCGGCGGTCGGGGTGAACCGAACGGGCAGGGCGATGAGGGCCCGGTGGAAGGGGCCGGGACGCCAGCCGACGCCGGAGGCCGGGACGGCCAGCGAGAGGTCGGGCACGGTGTTGAGGATCTTCTCGATCGCGGTCAGCGCGATGAGGGTGGCGGGGGACTTGGCCGGGCAGACGTGCGGTCCCGCGCCCCAGGCCAGGTGGGCCCCCTTGCTCAGGGTCTGGCGGGCGTCGGTGAGGGACGGGTCGCTGTTCGCGGCGGCGAAGCTGATCAGGACCGGGGTCTCCGCCTTCAGCACCACCCCGTCCAGCTCGATGTCCCGCACCGGGTAGTGCGTCGCGTAGTTGGCGATCGGTGGGTTGTTCCACAGGACGTCGTCCAGCGCGTCCTCGACGAGCATCCCCGAACCGCGCCGCTCGCGCGCGCCCGGCTGGTCACCGGCGAGCATCAGCAGCAGCGCGTTGGCGATGAGGTTGCGCTCCGGCTCCACACCCGCGCCCATCAGCATCACCAGCTGGTCCTTCAGCTCCTCGTCCCGCAGCCCCGCCGGGTGCTGGATCAGCCAGGAGGTGATGTCCTCACCGGGCTGACGCCGCTTGAGCGCGACCAGCTCCATCAGGCACTCCGTCAGCTCCGCGTTGGCGCGCAGCACGTCCTCGCCGTCGAAGATGGCGGACATCGACCGGGTCAGCCGGTCACCGATGTCGCCGGGGCAGCCGAAGAGCTGGTTGAACAGCAGCAGCGGCAGGAGCTTGGCGTACTCGTTGAGCAGGTCGGCGGTGCCGCGCTCGATGAACTGGTCGATCAGATAGTCGGCGATCCGTTCGACGTCCCGGCTCAGCCTGCTGCTGTTGAGCCGCGCCAGCGACTCGGTGACCGCCTTGCGCAGCCGCAGGTGCTCGGCGCCGTCGGTGAACAGGCAGTTGGGCCGGTACATCATCATCGGCAGCACCGGGCTGTCCATCGGTACGGCGCCCTCGCGCAGCGCCGCCCAGCGCCGTGAGTCCCGGGCGAACAGCGCCGGGTTCTGGAGCACCCGCAGCGCCGCCTCGTGCTGCACGATCAGCGTGGCGTCCACCCCGGGCGCCAGCTCGATCGGGGCTGCGGGACCGTGCGCCCGGATCGCGTCGTACGCGCGGTGCGGGTCGGCGGCGAACTCCGGCCCGTACAGCGAGGTCTGGCGCTGGCTCATGGGGCACCCGGCGGGGGCGCTGTACGGGGTGGCTCCCGGCGACGGGTCCATGTTCGGCTTCCTCGGTGTGATCGCGGGGCCCGGTCGGCCCCGGCTTCGGGATACGGGAGGGGGAGGGTCAGGCCGCGTGCGCGAGGAGGTGACGGACGAGCGTGATCAGGGCCTGTGCGGAGGACTTCTGGTCCCGGGCGTCGCAGTAGACCACCGGCGTGGACGGCAGCAGGTCGAGCGCCTCGCGCAGTTCGTCCTCGGCGTGCTGCGAGTACGGGTCGAAGCTGTTGACGGCGACGGCGTACTCCAGCCCGTACGTCTCGACCAGGTCGATCACCGGGAAGGTGTCGGCCAGCCGCGCCGGGTCGACCAGGAGGAGCGCGCCGAGCGACCCGCGCGCCATGTCCTCCCACAGCTCCACGAACCGCTGCTGCCCCGGCGTACCGAACAGATAGAGCACCAGCTCGTCGCTGAGGGTCAGGCGCCCGAAGTCCAGGGCGACCGTGGTCGTCTTCTTGTCGGGCGCCCCGCGCAGGTCGTCGACCTGGGCCGCGGCCTGGGTCATCCGCTCCTCGGTGCGCAGCGGGGTGATCTCGGAGAGCGTGCCGATCAGGGTCGTCTTGCCCACGGCGAAGTGCCCGACGACGAGGATCTTCGCCGCGCGCTGGACCGCGTCCGGCACATAGATGCTCTCAGCCGAACCGGACTTGGAGTCCATGCAACACCTCTTCGAGGATCTTTCTGTCGACGAGCTGGGCCGGTGGCGGCGCCTTGCGGCGCAGCAGGTGTCCCTGCTGGTTTAAGTCCTGGAGCAGCAGCCGGGCCACGCCGACGGGCAGGCCGAGATGCCCGGCGACCTCGGCCACCGAGAGGTAGCCGCCGGAACACAGCTCCCAGATCGCCTTGACCTCGGGGCTCGGGTTGGGCGGCGGCTGCCGGTCGGGGGCGAGGGTGACCAGCGTGACGAGGGAGAGGTCCTCCGCGTCGGGCAGCCCCCGTCCCCCGGTGATGACGTAGGACCGGACGAACCCGCTGCTGACGCTGGCCTCCTCGCCCGGCGCGCTCATATCTCGCTGCCCGCGTTCTCGCGGGGCGGCGTGGTCATCGCCTTCCCCAGCGCGGTGACCTGCTGCTGCATACGGAAGGACATCGCCTCCATATCCACGTCGGCGGCGGCGGTGGCGGCGAGGTAGGCGCCGGTGCCGGCGGCGATGAGGAAGATCCAGCCGTCCTCGTACTCCAGGAGCGTCTGCCGCCAGCGGCCGGGGCTGCGGGTGCCGATGAAGGGGGCGACGGCCCGGCTGAGGGACTGCATGGAGCTCATGGCCGCGGCGACGGTCTCGGCGTCGTCCCGGCCGATCTCACTGGAGTTGGCGAGCAGCAAGCCGTCGGCGGATACGAGGATCGCGTGCCGGGCTCCGGGTACCTGGAGCACATCGTTGAGTACCCAGGACAGGTCGGGGTTCACTGGATCTCGGATCCTTCCGTGGTCGTCGTCGTGTCCCGCCCGGAGCGGGTGCCGCGCTGGAACGCGCCCAGGCGGGAAGCGGTCTCCTCGTTGCTGCGGACCGGCTGCGGGGCGGCCGGGGGCACCGCGGAGACCGGGCTCTTGCGACGACGCTTTGGCAGCCCGCCGGAGGTGGTGGTGATCTGGGCGAGCTGCTGGGTCGCGGTGTCCTGGCGCTGGGCCGCCGACGGGAAGAGCGGGGTGGGCGCGGGGGTCTGCTGCCACTGGTCCGGCCGCGGGGCGGCCTGCGGCTGCTGGTTTCCGTACGCCTGGGGCGCCTCGGATGTCTCAGCGGGTGCGGCGGACTGCGGCACCTCCGTGGTGAGCAGTTCGTCGGGGATCAGTACCACCGCGCGTACGCCTCCATAGGGGGAAACGGAGTCCACCGAGACCCGGAACCCGTAGCGGGCGGCGAGCATCCCGGAGACGGCGAACCCGAACTGCGGCGGGATGCCCAGGCTGGAGACACTGATCGCCGCCTGGGGGGTCAGGAGGGCCGCCGCGCGGTCCTTCTCCTCCTGACCCATGCCGAGACCGGCGTCGTCGACGATGAGGCAGACGCCCGTCGGCACGGCCTGGATGTTGATCTCCACCGGGGTGCCGGGGGCGGAGTAGTTGGTGGCGTTGGCGAGCAGCTCGGCGAGGACCACCGCGACCGGCTCGACGGCGCGGCTGACGACCGAGAAGTTCACCTGGCCGTTGACCCGGACCCGGTCGAAGTGGCGGATTCGGCCCTGCGCGCTGCGGGCCACGTCGAAGACGGAGGCCACGGTCTCGCGCCGGCCGAGCCAACCGCCGCAGAGCACCGCGATGCCCTGGGCACGCCGCCCGAACTGGCTGTTGGCGTGGTCCATGGCCATCAGGTCGGCGAGGATCCCGGGGTCGTCGCCGTATTTGCGCTGGGCCTTCTCGATCACGACCTGCTGCTCGTCGGCGAGGCCCTGGAGGGTGCGCACGGCGGCCTTGAGGACCGCCTTGGTCTCCTCCTCGGCATCCTTGCGGACCTCGGCGAGCTCGGAGGCCTGCCGCTGGAGGAGCCCGTTGTGGACGACGCGGAGCTCGTCCCGCTGGCGCAGGAGCGTGTCGCGCTCCGCGCTCAGCTCGGAGTTGCGTCTGCGCAGTTTGATGTTGGTCGCGCGAGCCCGCAGGACGGCACCCACGGCGACCAGTGCTACGACAACCAGCGCCCAGATGACGGGGCCCTGTGGAAATGTCATGAGACTCACTTCAAGTGCCATGGCTGGAAACGGCTTGACACCCCGTCATGCGGCACGCAGTCAGGGCTCTTTCGCCACGACCGTGCGCCGCTTCGGGAGGTGTCCCTCCGAAGGTGGGGCCGAGGAATTCATCCCTCCCGGAATGCCCCCATACGCCATCAGCCCACTGGAAGTAAGATGATCTTATCACCGGCCGCACGACGAAATGTCAAGCTCGCCACGCCAGTTGCCACTCGACGCAGAACGTTCACATTGCGGAGACGTGGAGGAGGTCGCTCCGTCCCGATTCCCCTCACGGGACGGGACGTTGGAGGCGGGCGGCGCCGTGCTTCATCGCATACGACGGTCGCTGGGTGAGGGGGGCGGGCGGCCGGGCGTCGGGGTGGTCTGCCGGGGTGCCCCAGGGCTGGATCGCCGCCGGAGTGGTCTTGGTACGTTGAGAAAATCGAACGTACGAGGCGTAGCTCACGGGGGAGGAAGCCTTCATGGCTTGGGACGAGTGGGAGCAGCTGAAGAGCCAGGCGGCCCTCGCCGAACGACCTGGCCCGCACGCAGCTGAACCAGCTCGGCGACTTCCAGAAGAACCTCGGCCTCACGCTCGCCGGCGCCACCCAGTCGGACAGCCCTGCCATGCGCGCGTGGGAGAACGGCATGGTGAAGCTCGCGGGCGAGCGGTACCAGACCCGCGGTTCGCAGGTGTGGGGCTTCCAGCTGATGAGCAACCTCATGCGCGTCGGGGACTACGACGACAAGTTCCTCAACAAGTACGGCAACGCGCTGGTCGAGACCGAGAAGAAGATGAAGCTTCCCGGGAACTTCTGTTCCGGCGGTGTCGGTGGCCCGAAGATGATCTTCATGAGCGACGAGGGCTTCGGCCGCGACCCGATGACCGGCTTCATGACGGCGCTCGCGAACAGCCCGGACGCGTCGACGGAGTTCTTCAACGCCAAGGAGCCGCAGGACAACGCGGCATGGGTGCTCAAGGAACGCACGTCCTTCGACGACACGCCGCTGGACGACGGGCCCAATCCGGCACTGGACGCGACGGGCAAGGCGATGTTCGCGGCGGTCCCGGGCGTCAGTGACCCGGGCGCCGAGGGCGTGAAGTTCCAGGAGCACACTCCGGAACAGACCGAGGCCATGAAGCGCTCACTCGCATTCCTCGCGCAGACCGAGAACGATGCCCCGGCGGAGATGCGCGACGACATGGCCAGGGCCATGGGCAGCCACGGTGAGGCCGTCTCCGCCAACGACGGAAACAAGAAGGCCGAAGGGGTTGTGGGAGACCAGTGATGAAGAAACGCTTCCGAGCAGGCGCCGCAGTGGCGCTCCTCGGGCTGTCCCTGCTCACCTCGGGGTGCGGATCGTCGCGTGAGTACGCGATACCGGAGGATGTGTGCGGCGTACCGGTGGGGGAGAAGGAGTTGTCCGCGCTTCTACCTGACGGTGAGAAGCTCGAGGTGACCGGTACTTCCATCGTCACGAAGAGCGGAAGCAACTGCGACGTGAGCGTGGATGACTTTCCGGCGGTCTCTCTCACTGTTGAACAGGTCGACAAGTTCTACGACCCGATGAGCAAGCGCGAAAGCTTCCGGTTCACGAACCGGAAGAAGATGGCGCCCTTGCCGTTCGACGGCTCCGGTGCCACGGGGGACGAGAACATCATGATCAGCACCTCGTGCGGACTGGCGGAGGCCGATCACCTGATCGTGCTTCTCATCGCGCGCGACAAGAGCGGGACGGACGTGACCAGTCACCGGAGCGACATGGAGGCGTTCATGGTCGACTTCGTTCCCAGGGTCGAGAAGGCGATGGCCTGCTCGGCATGACCGGAATGTGTCTCACCGCGATCAGTCGGACACAGGAGAGAAGCGGAGCGGCAAGGTCTTCGGGCCGCGGGTGAAGACGCCGTGCTCCACCGGGGCGAAGCCGTCGGCGAGGCGCAGGTCGGGCATGGCGTTCAGCAGGTGGCCGACACCGATCTCGACTTCGGCCTTGACCAGCAGGGCGCCGACGCGGAAGTGCGACCTCGGCGGTGCACAGCGTGGACAGCAGGTCGTCGCCCGGATCTTTCCGCCGGTCCCTGATGATCGGCAGCATGTAGTCGGCGAACTCGACACGCGTCCGCTCACCCGCCTTGGCGACCTCCGGATCGCCCGCCGGATTGCCGAGAAAGGCGATGACGGTCGTGTACCAGCGGTGGAATCGCGCGTAGTCGGCTGCGTCCAGACCCAGCATGCCCGCGATCACGTTGACCGGGAATCGGCTCGCGCAGTCAGCGACCAGGTCGACCGACCGGAGGCGCGGAAACCGTCGGTCAGCGTGCGCGAGGCCCTTTCGGTGACGGGTGAGAACTTCTCCCGCAAGTCGCTGCCGCGGAACGCGGGAGCGGCCAGGGCCCGGCACACGGCGTGCTGATGTCTGGCACCTGGTGTGCGGTGGACATACACACTCCCTCAAGAAAGGCGCTTGCCGCGCGCATGCGCGCCACCAAGCCAGCCTGCCACAACGGGCGGAGCACGGAGCTGAGTTGAGCGGTTGCGCAGGGAGCATGGGCGCGGTGTTCCCTGCGTCGCGTCGCTGTCCTGCTCAGGTGGGCGTGGCGGTGGACTCCCGCGTCTCCAGCGCCCAGGCGTGGCGGCGCACGGTGTCGGGGGGTGTGCGGCCCGCGAGGATGTCGCAGAGCAGCTCGGCGCAGGCGCGCCCGTACGCGGAGGGGCGCAGGTCGACCGCGGTGACGGGCGGCTCGGCGGAGCGGGGGGCTGCGCCGTCCACGCAGGAGGCGACGAGGAGGGGAGTACGGAGGTGGGCGCCGGTCTCGCCGAGCGTGCGGCGGGGGGCGCCGGTCCGGGGGGTGCCGGCCTCACCGACCGTAGGAGGGGGAGTGCCGGTCTCGCCGACCGTGCGGCCCGAGGCGGTGCCGACCGTTCGGCCCAGGGCCGCCGCCGCCCGCAGGACGCCCGGGGCGGCGCCGTCCGGGGCGCAGATCACCGCGTCCACCGCCGGGACGGTGCGCAGCAGGGCCAGCGTGGTCTCCTCGGCCTCGCCCGGGGTGGCGGCGAACGGCACGGTCCGCAGCGCCACGTCCACCCCGTGCTCCTGCCCCCAGGAGGCGGCGGTGGCCCGCAGGGCGGTGGCCCAGGCGGAGGTGCCCGCGGGGGCCAGGACGGCGGGGCGGCGGGCGCCGCGTTCGGTGACGTGGTCCAGGAGTGCGGTGAGGGAGGCGGCGTTGTCGCAGATCACAGCGCCGGTGGGGGCGGCGGTGGGGCCCAGGTAGCGCTCCCCGGTCACCGCCGGAACGCCTGCGTCCAGCAGCCCGGGCACGGCGGTGTCGTCCACCTCGGGATCGATCACCAGGAGCCCGTCGACCCGCGAGGCGACCGGCCCGCTGGCGCCGCCCGCAGTGCTCGCGGGGGCGAGTAGGACGACGTCGAGGCCTTCCTCCTGGGCGCGTGCCACGGCCCCGAACGCGAGGTTCATGTAGTAGTCCAGCCGGGTCGCGGTCTGCGGCAGGTGCAGCCCGATCGCCCCGGTGCTGGAGCGGCGCAGCCGCCGGGCCGCGCTGTTGGGCCGGTAGCCGAGCTCCTCCGCCACCGCGCGGACCCGGTCCCTGGTCGCCTCCGCGACGCGGCCCGAGCCCTGGAGGGCGTCGGAGGCGGTGCTCTTGGAAACCCCGGCGGTGCGGGCTACGTCGAGCAGGGTCACGGTCCGGGAGGTCACGGAGGTGAAGTCTAGACGTTCGTGATCGTAGGAGGTGGCGGGTTGCCGGAACGTTCCGGCGGGGTTAGATTCGGCCCGTGCCGGAACGTTCCGGCACTCATCCTCCTCGTGCCCGCCCCGCCGGCCCACCCCCTGGAACTGGTCATGCGTCTGATCACCGCGTACAACCCGCCCGCCTCCCCGACCCGGACCCGCCCCGCCGAGCGCGCCCCCCTGCGCGTCGCGGCCGTCCAGCAGCGGTGGCACCGCGACCCCGCCGAGCACCGTGCCGCCCTGCTGGAGGGCATCCGCCTCGCCGCCGCCGAGGGGGCGCGGGTGGTCTGCCTCCAGGAGCTGACGCTCTCGCCGTACTTCGCGGTGGTCCGCCGGGCCGACCACCCCGCGCCCGCCGAGCCGGAGGAGCTGCTGACCGGCCCCACCTTCACCTTCGCCGCCGAGGCCGCTCGCGAACACGGCCTCTACGTCCACGCCTCCCTGTACGAGAAGGCCCCGGCGCCCGGCGGTCAGAGCGACGGCCTCGGCTACAACACCGCGATCCTCGTCGCCCCCGACGGCACCCTCGCCCAGCGCACCCGCAAGACCCACATCCCGGTCACGGAGGGGTATTACGAGGACGACTGGTTCCGCCCCGGCCCGGCGGGCGACGACGCCTTCCCGCTGGTCACGGTCGACGAGGCCCGCTTCGGCCTGCCGACCTGCTGGGACCAGTGGTTCCCGGAGCTGGCACGCGCCTACTCGCTCGCCGGTGCCGACGTCCTCGTCTACCCGACCGCCATCGGCTCCGAACCCGGCTTCCCCGGCTTCGACTCCCAGCCGCTCTGGCAGAAGGTGATCACCGGCAACGCGATCGCCAACGCCACCTTCATGATCGTGCCCAACCGGATCGGTGCCGAGAACGGGCTCACCTTCTACGGCAGCTCCTTCATCGTCGACCCGTACGGCCGGGTCCTGGCCCAGGCCCCGCGCGACGAGCCCGCCGTCCTGGTCGCGGACCTCGATCTCGACGCCCGCCGCGACTGGCTGGAACTTTTCCCGTTCCTGGCCACCCGCCGCCCGGACGCTTACGGTCCGCTCACGGCCACGGAGTGAGCAGGTAGGGCGGGCCGCAGGGCCGATCGGCGGGATGACACCATGGCCGGAGGCGCGCCGAGCGGAGATCATTCAGACATGACTTCCACGAGCTCCGCGAGCACCACACCCCTGATCACCGCGGCCGCGTCCGGCCGTTGGACCCTCGGAGATCTGTCGGTCAACCGCATCGGCTTCGGCACGATGCGGTTGCCCCAGACCGGCGGGGCGCTGGTACCCGACGCCGTCCCCCGCGACCGCGATGCCGCCCTGGCCGTCCTGCGCCGGGCCGTCGATCTCGGCGTGAACCACATCGACACCGCCGCCTTCTACTTCTCCCCTCTGCGCTCGGCCAACGAGCTGATCAACAGCGCCCTTGCTCCGTACGCGGACGACCTCGTGATCACCACCAAGGTCGGCCCGGCCCGGGACCTCACGGGGGAGTGGGCGGCCCACGCCCGCACCCCCGAGGCGCTGCGCGGCCAGGTCGAGGAGAACCTCCGCCAGCTCGGCCGCGACCACCTCGACGTGGTGAACCTGAGGATCGTCGGTACGGACTCGATAGCCGAGCGCTTCGGTGCGCTGGCCGAGTTGCGCCGAGCCGGGCTCATCCGCCACCTCGGCCTTTCCAACGTCACCCCCGCCCACCTCGCCGAGGCCCAGGCCATCGCCCCGGTGGTCTGCGTACAGAACCGGTACGGGATCGGCGTGCGGCCCGAGGAAGACGCGTTCGTCCAGGACTGCGGGGCGCAGGGGATCGCGTTCGTGCCGTTCTACGCGATAGCCGCGGCCGGCGGCGAGGGCGGCGCGACCGGGGCCGAGCCCGCCGAGGTCCTCACCGTCGCGCGGGCGCACGGCGTGAGCCCGGCGGAGATCCGGCTGGCGTGGACTCTGCACCGGGGGCCGCACGTCCTGGCCATCCCCGGCACCGGCGACCTCGGCCACCTCACCGCCAACGTGGCCGCCGGAGCCCTGCGGCTGTCCGAGGAGGAGCTGGAGCTTCTGGATACCTTGCACCGGCGCACGGCGGGGACCGGCTGACCCTGCGCGGAAAGCCGTCTGCACGGCCAACCGGCCCTGCCTCACGAGGTGTTCATGCCATGACGTCAGGCGCCGGGACCGATGCCTCATCGGCGCCGGCTCCGGTGCCGGCTACGGCGCCGGTCCCGGTCTCCGGCACCGGCCGGTGGGCGGGGATGCCGGCCTTACGGGCGTAGAGCACGACCGCGATCGCCGGCAGCAGGAGCAGCAGCACCGTCCAGGGGAAGGACTCGCTGCCGACGGTGTCGAGCAGGATGCCGCCGCCCGGCTGGACCGACCGATACGCAGCTGCAACAGACCCGCGCGGTCCCAGAAGCACTCCCCTGACCGCCCGGAAGCGCGGACCCCGGACGCTGGGGACGTACCCGACTTCCGGAGTACGTGACCGTAGGGAGGCCCGTGCCGTGCTGAGCACCGAGGGGGGCTGGAGAAGGCCGGAAGGCCTGAGCATCGAGGATGGCGCCCAGGAGAGCCTGAGCACCGAGCAGGGCCTGGCTCCCCGCCGCGGCCCCGCGCCTGCTCCGGCCGAGGCTCCTGCCCCGCCCGAGGCTCCTGCCCCGCCCGAGGCTCCTGCTCCATCCGAGGCTCCTGCTCCATCCGAGGCTCCTGCCCCGCCCAAGGCGTTCCCCGGCCGCTGCCTCGCCCTCATCGCGCTGCTCTCCGCCTCCCTCATGGCCCTGCACGCGCACCTCCCCAACACCGGCCTCCATCTCGGCAGCCTCTTCCAGACCCTGTTGCCCTGGACCGGCCTCGCCGTCCCGGCCCTCCTCGCCCTGGCAGCCGTACGGCGCTCCCGGCTCGCCGCCATCGCCGTACTCGCACCCGCCCTGGTCTGGGCAACCCTCTGCGGCCCCGCCCTCACCGACAAGCGGTCCACCGAACACGGCCTCACCGTCCTCAGCCACAACGTCGACGAGGCCAACCCCGACCCGGCCGGTACCGCACGCGCCCTCGCCGGAGCCAAGGCCGACGTCCTGGCCCTGGTGGAGCTGTCCAAGGAGTCCACGCCCGTCTACGAGCGCGAGCTGGCCGCCGCCTACCCGCACCACGCGGTGCTCGGCGGCGTCGGCCTCTGGAGCAGGCACCGGCTCACGGAGGTGGCGGAGGTGGAGATCATGCCGTGGACCCGGGCGATGCGGGCCACGGCGGACACCCCCGAGGGTCCCGTGGCCGTCTACGCGGCCCACCTCGCCTCCGTACGCGTGTCGGGTGCGGGCTTCACCACCGGCCGCCGCAACGAGGCGGCCCGCGCCCTGGCCTCCGCCGTACGGGCCGAGCCCAGGCCCCGGGTGGTGGTGCTGGGCGACTTCAACGGCACGTACCAGGACAGGGACCTGGCCCCCCTCACCTCGCAGCTGCGCTCGGCCCAGCGGGAGGCCGGGCACGGCTTCGGGTTCACGTACCCCGCCGGATTCCCGGTGGTCCGCATCGACGACGTCCTCGTGAAGGGGATGGCCCCGCGCTCGTCCTGGACCCTGCCCGCCACCGGCAGCGACCATCGCCCGGTGGCGGCCACGCTGCGGTTCTGAGCCACAGGCCGCCCACGAGTCCGCCTACGATGCGCAGAACGCCCTTGTTACTCCCCCACAACCAGGCAGGAACCGTGCCGGAACCCCGGGCCCCCGACCCCGTCAGCGTGCTCGTCGTAGAGGACGACGCCACGATCCGGCGCGCCGTCCAACTGGCCCTGGAGCGGTACGGCTACCGCGTCGACGTGGCCGCCGACGGACTCAGCGGCCTGGAGGCGTTCCGCGCGGGCGTCCACGACCTGCTGATCCTGGACGTGATGCTGCCCGAGCTGGACGGCATCGGCCTCTGCCACCGCATCCGCGAGGAGAGCCTCGTGCCGGTCCTGATGATGTCCGCGCGCGGCGACGCGCTGGACGTGGTCGCGGGCCTGGAGGCGGGCGCCGACGACTATGTGATCAAGCCCGTCGACACCCCTGTCCTGGTGGCCCGTATCCGTGCCCTGCTGCGCCGCGCCACCTTCGAACCGTCCCAGAGCCCGCCGTCCGGGCCGCCCGAGGCCCCCGACCACGTCCTGGTCTTCGGCGACCTGACCGTCGACACCCTGGGCATGGAGGTGCGCCGCGCCGGGGAGCCCGTACCCCTGACCCCCACCGAACTGCGCCTTCTGCTGGAGTTCGCCGCCGCGCCCGGGTCCGTACTCGACCGCCGACGGCTGCTGCGCGAGGTCTGGGACTACGGCTGGGAGGGCGACACCCGGGTCGTCGACCTGTGCGTGCTCCGGCTGCGCAAGAAGATCGGCAGCAGCAGGATCGAGACGGTACGCGGCTTCGGCTACAAGCTCGTCCGCACCTGACCGGCCGACCGACGGATCATCATGGGCCTCCTCAATCCCCGCGCCCTGCGCTGGAAGATCGCCGCGCTCGCTGCCGCCGCCTGCTGCGCGGTGGCGGCGGTCGTCGGCTTCCTGGTGCACGACGCGACCCGCGAGCGCGGGCTGCGTGTGGGCCACGACCGAACGATCACCCGCCTGATCGCGGCCGAGCGGGAGCTGAGCCGTACGGGGAAGGCGCCGCCGGACGTCGACGTACGGACGCCGGATGAGCTGCCCGAGCCGCTGGCACGCGATCTCGCCGACCAGCCGGAGACCGACGGCGGTTACGCCACCTGGTACGACGCCGATCCGCCCAACTGGTTCTGGATGTGGGGCGCCGTGGCCGTCGGCGACGGTCGAGTCCTCGTCGTCCGGGACGACATGAGCACCGAGGTCCGCAGCCTCCAGCTCCTGGACCGATCCATCGTGAAGTCCGTCCTCGCGGCCCTCGTCTTCGTCGTCCCGCTCGCCGCCCTCGCCACCGAGCCGATCAACCGGCGGCTGCGCCACGGAGCCCGTACCGCCCGCCGGATCGCCGACGGGGAGCTGGACGCACGGATCGGCGCCACCGGGCGGGCCCGCGACGAGATCACCGAGATGTCGGCCGCCGTCGACGACATGGCCTCCGCCCTCCAGCGCAAGCTGGAGAACGAGCAGCGCTTCACCGCCGACGTCGCCCACGAGCTGCGCACCCCGCTGATGGGCCTGGTCACCGCCGCCGGGCTGCTCCCGGAGAGCGATGAGGCGACCGCTCTCGTACGGGACCGGGTCGGGGCCCTGAGCGCCCTGATCGAGGACCTGCTGGAGATCTCGCGGCTCGACGCGGGCGCCGAGCGGGCCCGGCTGGACGCGGTGCCGCTGGGGGAGCTGGTGGCGGACGTGGTGCGGCGTACGGGGACGGATACCCAGGTCACCGTCGGCGAGGCCGGGACGGTGGAGACCGACCCGCGCCGGGTGGAGCGGATCGTGGTCAACCTCGTCACCAACGCGCACCGGCACGGCGCCGCCCCCGTCGAGGTCACCGTCGACGGCGCCCGGATCTCCGTGACCGACCACGGCCCCGGCTTCCCCGCCGCCCTGCTCGAACAGGGCCCGCAACGCTTCCGCACGGGCGCCACCGAACGCGGCCGAGGCCACGGGCTCGGCCTGACCGTCGCGCAGGGCCAGGCCGGGGTCCTCGGCGCCCGGCTGACCTTCGTGAACGCGCCGGACGGTGGCGGGGCGATCGCCACCCTCGACCTGGCGCCGGGTGCACCCGGCCCGTCCCATACGGGCTGAAACGGAACCGCAACGCACTCTCGGGGCGGCGGAAACAGCACCGCACCGGACCGGAAGAGCGGCCCCGCGAAGGTGAGATCCGTGCGGGAATCGCACGCGTTCTCCCGGAGGTGCCCCATGTCCGACTTCCTCACTGCTGCCCGACGCTCCCTCCTCGTCCCGCTCTCCGCCGCCCTCGCGCTCGCCGCCGGCATGGGCACCTGGTACGCGCTGGACGGCGGCGGCCACCTGACCGGCCCGGGTGGCGGCGCCCCCGCCGCGGGTTCCGCGTCCGGCGTCGCCGCCGTGGCCAGGTCGCTGCACCTGCCGTGGCCCGCCGAGGGCCAGGCGAGCGTGGAGGTCGAGGGGATCGGCAGCCTCGGCACCCGGGGCGAGCAGCGGCCGGTCCCGATAGCCAGCGTCACCAAGGTCATGACGGCGTACGTGATCCTCAAGGATCACCCCATGCGCGCGGGTGCGCCCGGCGCGGCCATCACCGCCGACGAGCAGGCGGCGAACGAGTCGTACTCCTCCGTCGAGACGACGGCCCCGGTCCTCGCGGGCCGTACCTACACCCAACGCCGCCTCCTGAAACTGATGATGGTCCCGTCGGGCAACAACATCGCCCGGCTGCTGGCTCGTTGGGACGCGGGCGGCGAGAAGGCGTTCGTGGCGAAGATGAACGGGACGGCCGCCGCCCTCGGGATGGAGCGCACCACCTACACCGGGGTGAGCGGCATGGAGACCAGTACACGGAGCACCTCGACCGACCAACTCCTCCTGGCGCGCGCCGCG
>NZ_JBEXSI010000090.1:0-18595 GCF_040613515.1 Streptomyces sp. NPDC006261 | reverse complement strand
CCAGAGTGTCGACGTAGAAGTACGCGGATGTTCCGGCGGCCCGTTTCTCCACCGCCGCCGCGGGCCGCCCCGAGTTCACCACGAAGGCCGAGGAGCCGACCCGCAAGGGCCGCCGCGCCACGCGCCCCGCCGTCGCCGTGTTCCAGGCCCCGGTCTTCGCCGAGCCGATGTTCCAGACCCCCGAGACGGCTGCCGCCGCTGCCGCGGCCGGTTCCTCCTCCCCGTACGACGAGGTCGACGAGGCCGAGGAGCAGACCGCCGAGGTCACACAGGCCCCCGCACCCGCCGAGGCCGCGCCGCAGGGCGGCTCGCGTCGCCGTCGCCGCCGCCGTGGTGAGGCCGCCGAGCAGCCCGAGCAGACCGCCGCCCCGGTGGAGGCACCCGCCGAGCAGCCCGCCGAGGAGGCCCCCGAGGCCGAGGCCGACGAGCACGAGGGCGAGGACACCGACGAGTACGGCGACCGCCCCTCGCGCCGCCGCCGTCGCGGTGGCCGCCGTCGCCGCCGTGGCGAGGCCAACGACACGGACGAGGCCGAGCAGCACGCCGACGAGGCGCCCGCGCCGTCCCGCTCCGAGGACGACCGGGCGCCGGCCCAGGTCCAGGAGGCCGACGACGAGGAGGACGACGACAACGACTCCTCCGCCTCCGGTTCGAGCAGCAGCCGTCGCCGTCGCCGCCGCCGTCGCCGCAGCGGTGAGGGCGGGCCCGAGGCCGACAACGGCACGGACGACCCGGAGCGTACGGTCGTCAAGGTCCGCGAGCCCCGCAAGAAGGAGGAGCGCGAGCCGGGCACCGGCTTCGACGAGGTCCAGTCCATCAAGGGCTCGACCCGTATGGAGGCGAAGAAGCAGCGCCGCCGCGAGGGCCGCGAGCAGGGCCGCCGCCGCGTCCCGATCATCACCGAGGCGGAGTTCCTCGCCCGCCGCGAGGCCGTCGAGCGCGTGATGGTCGTCCGCCAGAGCGGCGAGCGTACCCAGATCGGCGTCCTCGAGGACAACGTGCTCGTCGAGCACTACGTCAACAAGGAGCAGGCCACCAGCTATGTCGGCAACGTCTACCTGGGCAAGGTGCAGAACGTCCTGCCCTCCATGGAGGCCGCGT
The DNA here is from genome assembly GCF_040613515.1 of Streptomyces sp. NPDC006261. NCBI lineage: Bacteria > Bacillati > Actinomycetota > Actinomycetes > Kitasatosporales > Streptomycetaceae > Streptomyces > Streptomyces sp. NPDC006261. Next base: position 17,494 of record NZ_JBEXSI010000090.1, on the reverse strand, counting down.
TCGTCGACATCGGCAAGGGCCGCAACGCCGTCCTGTACGCCGGTGAGGTCAACTTCGAGGCGCTCGGCATGGCCCACGGGCCGCGCCGCATCGAGACCGCGCTCAAGTCCGGCCAGTCGGTCCTGGTCCAGGTGACCAAGGACCCGATCGGCCACAAGGGCGCCCGCCTCACCAGCCAGGTCTCGCTGCCCGGCCGCTACCTCGTCTACGTGCCCGAGGGCTCGATGACCGGGATCAGCCGCAAGCTGCCCGACACCGAGCGCTCCCGCCTGAAGACGATCCTCAAGAAGATCGTCCCCGAGGACGCGGGCGTCATCGTGCGCACCGCCGCCGAGGGCGCGAGCGAGGACGAGCTGCGCCGTGACGTCGAGCGGCTCCAGGGCCAGTGGGAGGAGATCCAGAAGAAGGCGAAGGGCACCAGCGGCTCCAACGCGCCGACGCTGCTCTACGGCGAGCCGGACATGACCGTCCGGGTCGTCCGCGACATCTTCAACGAGGACTTCTCCAAGGTCATCGTCAGCGGTGACGACGCGTGGGAGACCATCCACGGGTACGTCTCGCACGTGGCGCCCGACCTCACCGAGCGGCTCTCGCGCTGGACGTCCGAGGTCGACGTCTTCGCGACGTACCGCATCGACGAGCAGCTGATGAAGGCGCTGGACCGCAAGGTCTACCTGCCCAGCGGCGGTTCGCTGGTGATCGACAAGACCGAGGCGATGGTCGTCGTCGACGTCAACACCGGAAAGTTCACCGGCCAGGGCGGCAACCTGGAGGAGACCGTCACCAGGAACAACCTGGAGGCGGCCGAGGAGATCGTGCGCCAGCTGCGGCTGCGCGACCTCGGCGGCATCGTCGTCGTCGACTTCATCGACATGGTGCTGGAGTCCAACCGGGACCTCGTCCTGCGGCGCCTCCTGGAGTGCCTGGGCCGCGACCGCACCAAGCACCAGGTCGCCGAGGTCACCTCGCTCGGCCTGGTCCAGATGACCCGCAAGCGGGTGGGCCAGGGTCTGCTGGAGTCCTTCTCCGAGACCTGTGTCCACTGCAACGGGCGCGGTGTGATCGTCCACATGGAGCAGCCGACGTCCGTCGGTGGCGGCGGCGGTTCCAAGAAGTCCAAGAAGCGCCGTGGCGGCGCGGGCCAGGACCACGAGCACGGTCACGAGCAGGACCACGGCCACGACGACCACGTGGCCGAGCCCGTGGAGACCGAGTCCGAGGCCGAGCTGGCCGCCGAGGTCGCCGCCCCGGTGTCCCTGGCGGACCTGGAGCCGGCCGCGGACGAGGAGTTCTACAGCAGCCCGGCCGAGGCCGAGGCGGCCGCAGGGCGTGGCCGTGGCCGCCGTCGGGCGTCCCGCAAGGCGTCGGCCCCGGCCGGTGCCCCGAGGACCGAGGCGCCCGCTCCCGTCATCGAGGCGGAGCCGGTACCCGAGCAGGTCGTGGAGCCGGCCGCCGAGCCGGTCCTCGACACGCCCGAGCCGGCGAAGGCTCCGGAAGCCCCGGTCGCCGAGCAAGCCGCCGAGGTGGCCGAGGCCGCGCCCCAGGGCCGTACGCGTCGTCGCGCCACCCGTAAGGCCACCGCCCCGGCGGGTTCGCCGAAGCAGGCCGAGCCGGCGGAGCCCGTGCAGCCGGCCGAGCCCGCCACGGACCCGGTCGCCGTCGAGGACCCGGTCGTAGAGGCACCCGCCGAGGCCCCGGCCCCCGTCCAGGAGCAGGCCCCCGTGGCCGAGGCTCCCCAGGAGGCCGCGCCGCCGCGGGCCCGCCGCCGGGTGACCCGTAAGGTCACCGCTCCGGCGGGTTCGCCCACGGGCGCCCAGGAGGCGGCGGTCCTCGTCGTCGAGTCGGCGCCCGAGCCGAAGGCCCCGGAGGCCGAGGCCCCCGCGTCCGGTGAGCCGGATGAGGCGCCCGTGGCGAAGAAGACGGCCCGCAAGGCCGCCGCCAAGAAGGCTCCGGCGAAGAAGGCGGTGGCCAAGAAGACGGCCGCCAAGAAGACCGCCGCGAAGAAGACGACGGCGAAGACGGCCGCGAAGAAGACGACGAAGAAGACCGTCGCCGCCGAGCAGTCGTCGCCTTCCGTGACCGCTTCGACGTCGTCCACCGACGGTGAGGCGTCAGCCGGCTGACGATTCCCGGCAATCGGTTGTTCATTTTCCGTGGCCCGTCCCGTTACTTTCGGGGCGGGCCACGGGCTTTGTTCCAGAACTGATGCAAAGGTGGTTAACGCTTCCGAAATCAGTTGTGAAATCCCTGATAATGTGATGGCGGCTGTTGGGCTGTCAGAGTTCTTCGCAGAAACTACAATTGGTGACCGGTTCGGAGACCCACGGACCGGACCGGATTCCCCGGCAGGGCGTCGGCATCGTGCCGGTGGCGTTTCGCGCGGCCTCGTAAGACGTCCCGCACCCCACAATTCTGCCCGGTAACGAGCTCTTGCGGTGTTCAAGGAGGACGTCCATGACGAGCATCAACGAGCAGCCGATTCCCGCTGCCCGTCCCGTCATCGGGGAAGACGAGATCGAGGCCGCCGTACGCGTACTGCGCAGCGGCCGGGTCGTGCAGGGACCCGAGGTCGCGGCGTTCGAGGAGGGCTTCTCGCGCCTGGTCGACGGGCGGCACTGCATCGCGGTCAACTCGGGCACCTCGGCCCTCCAGCTGCTGCTCCTGGCCCTGGGGATCGGCCCCGGTGACGAGGTGATCGTCCCCTCGTTCTCCTTCGCGGCCTCCGCCAACGCGGTCCGCCTCACCGGCGCCGACGTGGTCTTCGCCGACATCGAGCCGGGCGGCTTCGGTCTCGACCCGGCTGCCGTCGAAGCCGCGATCACGCCGCGCACCGCCGCGATCATGCCGGTCCACCTCTACGGCCACCCGGCGGCGATGGACAAGCTCATGCCGATCGCCGACCAGCACAAGATCGCCGTGGTCGAGGACGCCTGCCAGGCCCACGCGGCGGCGCTGAACGGCACCCCGGTCGGCGCGTTCGGGGCGGGCGGCACCTTCAGCTTCTACCCGACCAAGAACATGCACGCCCTCGAAGGCGGCATGGTCACCACGGCCGACGCCCAACTGGCCCGTACGCTGCGCCTCCTGCGCAACCAGGGCATGGAGCAGCGGTACGCCAACGAGATCGTCGGCGCCAACATGCGGATGACCGACGTCTCCGCCGCGATCGGCCGGGTCCAGCTCGCGAAGGTCGAGGAGTGGACCGAGCAGCGCCGCGCCAACGCCGCGTATTTCGACGCCCACATCACCGCCCCGGCCGTCACCACGCCGCCGGTGGCGCAGGGCGCCCGACACGTCTACCACCAGTACACCGTGCGGATCCGGGGCGACCGGGACGCCGCGATGGCCAGGCTCACCGAGGCGGGCGTCGGCAACGCGGTCTACTACCCGACGCCGATCCACCGCCTCAAGCCCTACTGGGAGCCGGACCAGAAGGCGGGCCGCACCTGGGAGCTGCCGGAGACCGAGAAGGCCGCGGCCGAGGTCGTCTCGCTGCCCGTGCACCCCTCGCTCACCCGGAACGACCTGGAGCGCATCGTGACCGCCGTGAACTCCCTGGGGGAGAATCTGTGACCGCCGTACTGAAGGCCGGGCTCATCGGCCTCGGCTCCATGGGCCGCAACCACGCCCGGATCCTCGCCGGCCTGGAAGGCGTCGAGCTGGCCGGTGTCGTCGAGCCGGCGGGCGACCGGAACGGCTGGGCGCAGGGCGCCCCCGTCCTGTCCACCGTCGACGAGCTCCTCGCCCTCGGTGTCGACTACGCCGTCGTGGCCTGCCCCACCGGCCTGCACGAGAAGGTCGGCCTTCAACTCGCCGACGCCGGTGTCTGCGCCCTGATCGAGAAGCCGCTCGCGGACACCGTCGAGGGCGCCCGCCGCCTCGTCGAGGCGTTCGAGTCCCGTGACCTGGTCGCTGCCGTCGGCCACATCGAGCGCTGCAACCCGGCCCTGCTCTCGCTCCGCGCCCGCCTGGAGGCCGGTGAGCTGGGCGACGTCTACCAGGTCGTCACCCGCCGCCAGGGCCCCTTCCCGCACCGGATCGCCGACGTCGGCGTGGTCAAGGACCTCGCCACGCACGACATCGACCTGACGGGCTGGGTCACCGGCCAGACGTACACCTCGATCGCCGCCCACACCGTCTCCAAGTCGGGCCGCCAGCACGAGGACATGGTCTCCGCCGTCGGCCAGCTCTCCGACGGCACGATGGCCAACCACCTGGTCAACTGGCTGAGCCCGCTCAAGGAGCGGTTCACCTCGGTCACCGGGGAGCGCGGCTGCTTCATCGCCGACACCCTCACCGCCGACCTCACCTTCCACTCCAACGCCGCGGTCGCCACCGAATGGGAGGCGTTGCGCGCTTTCCGCGGGGTATCCGAGGGCGACATGATCCGCTACGCCATCCCCAAGCGCGAGCCGCTCCTCGTCGAGCACGAACTCTTCCGCGACGTTGTGCAGGGCAAGCCCGCCGATATCTGCACCTTGCGCCAGGGGCTGAGTACGGTCGAGGTGGCCGCCGCGGTCATCGAGTCGGCGAACCGGGGCGTGACCGTACGGCCCGACGAGATGAACACCACAGCCTGAGACCCGACACGACAGGCCGGCTGTCCGATGACGCGGCACACCCCGCTGATGTTCCGGGCGGGCGACTTCACCGAGCCCACTCGGGCCCGCCTGTTCTCACTGGAGGAAGCACGTAATGGAACCGCCTGCCCGCCGCCCGCGGCTCGCAGTGATCGTCGCGAACGGTGTCACGGGAGACTCCCGGGTGCAGAAGACAGCCGTCGCAGCGGCCCGGGACGGGTGGGAGGTCACCTTGATCGGGAGGAGCGCCACCAAGCGGGTCGAGCGCTCCCGAATGGGCCCGATCGACGTGATCAAGGTGCCCGTGACCACGGAGTTCAAGCGCTCGGTCCATGGGCGCAGAGCGCGTCCGCTGCTCGGTTCCGTAACGCAGTTCGGCATTCGGGACCAGGGCGAGCTGAGCCGGTACAAGGCATTGCACCGTGCCTGGGTCCGCGAGAAGTCCGCGGAGTCGGCCTGGGCGAAAGGGCCCCGGAAGGCGTCCCTGAAGACCGTGCTGCGAGCCCGCCGCGCCGTCCACCGGCTGCGCGTGCGCGCGTTCAACTGGGAGGAGCGTCACAACCGGACGCCCAAGGACCCCGCTCCGGTCCGTGACTGGCGCCGTGACTGGCCGCAGCTGGTCGACATCGACCTGGCCTTCGGCCCGGAGCTGGAAAAGCTCAAGCCGGACGTCATCCACGCCAACGACGCGACCACGATCGCCACCGCCGCCCGCAGCGCGGCACGGCTGCGGGCGGCCGGAAACCGGTGTGCCTGGATCTACGACGCGCATGAGTACGTCCGGGGCGTCGAGTGGCCCAGCCGCCGGCAGGCCTACGCGTTCCCCGCCGTCGAGACCGAGTTCATCGGCCGCGCCGATGCGGTGGTCACGGTCTCCAGCCAGCTCGCCGAACTCCTCACCACCGACCACGAGCTCGCCCGCCCGCCCGTGGTGGTGGGCAACTCCCCGGTGCGTGAGGTGATCGGCGCCGGCAGGGCCGGCCTGTCCGTCCGCAGGGCCTGCGGCCTGGATCCCGACGTACCCCTGATGGTCTATTCCGGCTGGCTCGGCCCCGAGCGCGGACTGGACGCTGTCATCGACGGTCTGCCGGAGCTGCCCGGGGTCCACCTGGCGATCGTGTCCAGCCGGGTCACGCCGTTGCTGGAGGAGCTGCTGGAGACGGCACAGTCGCTCGGCGTGCGCGACCGCATCCACCTCGTGCCCTACGTGCTCCAGCACGAGGTGCCCGACTACCTCTCCTCTGCGGACGTGGGTCTCACCCCGTTCCGGCGGGTGCCCAACTGCGAGGTCTCCCTGCCCACGAAGGTCGCCGAGTATCTGCAGGCCGGCCTCCCGCTGGTCACCAGTGACGTGCGGGTCATCAAGGCCTTCGTCGAGGAGGAGAAGCTTGGCACGGTCTTCACCTGGGACGACCCGAAGACCTTCGTGGCCGCCGCCCGGGACGCACTGAGCAGGCGCCGGGAGCTGGCCGAGAACATCACCGAGGAGGTGCTCAAGGACCTCTCCTGGGAGCAGCAGAGCGCCGCCCTGCTGGAGCTCTACCGCTCGCTGTCGAAGACGGCGCCGCCCGGCCCGCTCGCGGACGTGCCGTGGACCGTGCAGGAGACGCCCGGACTCAACAGCCCGGTGAAGGTTCCGAGGGAAGGCGGCGAACCGGCCTGGCGGAAGCTCGGGCCGACCCCGGTCAAGCTCGGCCTCGGCCCCGCCAACTATGCCGGGCAGGGCGCCGCATTCGCCCAGGCGGTCACTCAGGCCAACCCGGACGTCTCGGCCGAGGTCGTCATGAACCAGCTTCCGCAGTCGTTCGACTACCCCGCCGACGTCTACATCGATGCGGCGGGTCTCGCGAAACTCGACGTACAGCTGGACCAGGTCAAGAGGGTCATCGGCCGCTACACGCATGTGCTGGTCGACGCCTTCCAGCCGCTCTTCGGCCAACTCAACGGCACCTCGATCGAGGGTGATCTCGCCGCGCTCCGCACGGCACGGATCAAGGTGGCTCTGCTGGCCCACGGCAGTGAGATCCGGGATCCGGACCGCCACCTGGAGCGTCACGAGTTCTCCCTGTTCCGCGACGCCCCCGAGGGAATCGCGGCGAAGCTCCGGACGAAGGCCCGCAACAACCGCAGGATCGCCGAGAGGAGCGGGCTGCCCCTCTTCGTCACCACCCCCGACCTGCTCGAGGATCTGCCGACCGCCCGGTGGGCGCCCTTGGTCGTCGACGTGGCCTCCTGGGCTGACGACCGGCCGGTGATGGAGCGGAAGCGGCCCATCGTGCTGCACGCCCCCTCCAAGCGGTGGACCAAGGGCACGGACCGGATCATGCCGGTACTGACGGAGCTCCACGACCAGGGGGTGATCGACTTCCGGCTCGCAGAGGGGATCCCCTGGAGCGAGATGCGGGAGCTGGTGAGGTCGGCGGACCTGGTCCTGGACCAGTTCACCACGGGCAGTTACGGCACCTTCGCGGTGGAGGCGATGGCGGCGGGCAAACCCGTGGTCGGCTACATCAGCGAGACGGTGAGGACGGCCACGCAAGGCAGGCTGCCCATCGTCAACGCCACCCCCGACACCCTCCGCGATGTGCTGGGCACCCTGTTGGCGGACCGGGAGGGTGCCGCCGCCATCGGGAAGGCGTCGGTCGAGTTCGCCCACACCTACCATGACGGAACCTGGACCGCCCAGGTGCTGGGTGGATTCCTGAAGTGAACGGTCCGGAAAGGCTGTCGATGGAAGCGCAGGAGAGGTCGGACGGCGGGTCCGGCAAGGGCCGGGTCGTCATGCTGGTCGACAACAAGGTCGACGGCGACTCCCGGGTGCAGAAGGCCGCGGAATCCATGGCCGCGGCCGGCTGGGACGTCACCCTGCTCGGCCTGGTACGCAGCGGCAGCGGGCGCAGCTGGAAGCTCGGGGACGCACACGTACGGCTGCTGCCCCTGAAGACTCCGCTGGCCAAGCGGCACGCCGAGCGGCACCGCTCCCCGTTGCGCCGCCCGCTGGCCTACCCGCCGGGCCCCCTCGCGGCCTACCGGCGGCAGTGGGTGAAGGCGTGGCGGGCCGATGTCGCGACCCGGCGCGCGGCGCTCAAGGTGGCTCCGCGGGCCGTGGGCTCCCCGCTGTTCCGCAAGTCCGAGAAGGCCCGCCTGACCGTCGCCGGACCGGTCTCCCGGATCGTGCAGCGCTGGGTCGCCTTCCGCTCGGACCAGACGGCGAAGGCGCAGCGCGCCGGGCGCGCGCTGCACGGCCCCCTGGACCGCGCGTTCACCGCGTTCTGGAAGGCGGCGAAGGGCAAGCGGGCCTGGCGCAGGCTCGAACCCGTCCTCTGGGACTACGAGCTGACGTACGGCAAGGAGATCGACGCCCTCGAGCCCGACCTCATCCACGCCAACGACTTCCGGATGCTCGGGGTGGGTGCCCGCGCCGCGATACGGGCGCGGGCCAAGGGGCGCCAGGTCAAGCTGGTGTGGGACGCTCACGAGTTCCTGCCCGGCGTGCGCCCGTGGGAGGACAACGCCCACTGGATCCCGGGTAACACGGCACACGAGACCGAATACGCCCCCTTCGCCGACGCCGTCGTCACGGTCTCCGAGGGGCTCGGTGACCTCCTGCGCGAGCGGCACGGGCTCACGGAACGGCCCACGGTCGTCCTGAACGCACCGGACGCCCCCGTCGAGCCGCGCGAGGGCGAGGAGACCGAGCCGGTCCCCGATCTCCGTGAGCTGTGCGGCATCGGCCCGGACGTCCCGCTGGCCGTCTACAGCGGATCGCCCGGCCCGCAGCGTGGTCTCGGCGACATGGTCGAGGCGCTGCCCGCGCTCGACGGGGTGCACATGGCTCTGGTCGTCCCCCGGCCCGCGGCCGCGTACATCAAGGGTCTCCAGGCGAGGGCCGAGGAGCTCGGGGCGGGCGACCGGCTGCACGTCGTGCCGTACGTCCCGCACTGGCAGGTGGTCCGCTTCCTGTCGGCCGCGGATGTGGGCTGCATCCCGATCCACCACTGGCCGAACCACGAGATCGCCCTGATCACCAAGTTCTTCGAGTATGCGCATGCCCGGCTGCCCCTGGTGGTCAGCGACGTGAAGACCATGTCCGAGGTGGTCCGTACCACCGGACAGGGGGAGGTCTGTGTCGCCGAGGACGTCCCGGACCTGGCGCGGGCGATCAAGCAGGTCCTCACCGACCCGGACCGCTACACCGCGGCCTACGACAGGCCGGGGATGCTGGACACCTGGACCTGGCAGGCCCAGGCAGAGGTGCTGGACGGCCTCTACACGAGACTGCTCTCCGACGTGAAGAAGGCGGGCTCCAGAGGATGAGTACCACCCCCGACGTCAGCGTCGTCATCGCGGTCTACAACACGATGCCCTACCTGACGGAGTGCCTGAGCTCCCTGGTCCGGCAGAGCATCGGACTCGACCGCCTGGAGATCGTGGCGGTCGACGACGGCTCGACGGACGACAGCGGTGCCGAACTCGACCGGTTCGCGGAGCGCTACCCCGGCGTCGTCAAGGTTCTCCACCAGGAGAACTCCGGTGGCCCGGCTACGCCGAGCAACCGGGCGCTCGACGTCGCCACCGGCCGTTTCGTCTACTTCATCGGCTCCGACGACTACCTGGGTGACGAGGCCCTGGAGCGGATGGTCGCCTACGCCGACGAGCACGACTCGGATGTGGTGGTCGGCAAGATGGTGGGCACCAACGGCCGCTACGTTCACCAGAAGCTCTACGCGGAGACCTCCCCGGACGTAAGCCTGTACGCGTCGAGCCTCCCGTTCACCCTCGCCAACACCAAGCTCTTCCGCCGCGAGCTGGTGGAGAAGTACCAGCTGCGGTTCCCGGAGGACATGCCGGTCGGCAGCGACCAGCCGTTCACCATCGAGGCCTGCGTCCGAGCCCGCAAGATCTCGGTGCTCGGCGACTACACGTGCTACTACGCGGTCAAGCGCGGCGACGCGAGCAACATCACCTACCGGGCCAATCATGTGGACCGGCTCCGGTGCACGGCCAAGATCATGGACCACACGGCCGGACTCATTCCGGCCGGGCCCCACCGCGACGCCGTCCTCAAGCGGCACTTCGAGTGGGAGCTGTCCAAGCTCATGCTCGACGACTTCCCCTCGCTTCCCCTCGAAACGCGGCAGGAGATCTGCGCGGGGCTGGCGGCCCTCCAGGACGCCTACTTCACCGACGCCCTGCGCGACGCGACCGGCGTGAAGAGACGGGTCCGCCTCGGCCTCGCCCAGCGCGGCGCCGTGGCGGAGCTCACCCGCGCCATCGCGGACGAGGCGGAGTACGGAGCTCCGCCCTTCCTGCTGGAAGGGGACCGTGCCTTCGCGCCCTACCCGGGCTTCCGGGACGCCGCGATCGGTCTCGACGACCGGTGGTACGAGGCACGTGAGACGGTCTCCGGCAGGCTCGCCTCCGGTACGAAGCTGGAGTCGGCCGCCTGGGAGCAGGACGGGGAGGATCTCACCCTCGCTCTGAAGGTACGCACCGGTGTCACCGGCGACACATCCTCGGCCGTCGTCGCTCTCGCCCAGGGCGCCCTGCCGAAGAGCGCCGACAAGCCCGGCGCCCGCAAGCTGCCCAAGGACGCCGAGCGCCCGGAGGCGGTCGGCGAGCTCACCCGGGAGCCCGCCGACGACGGCACCGGCACCCTGCTGAGCGCCCGCATCCCGGTCGACCGGATCCGGGCCAAGCGGGGCGTACGCGTCTACGTCGACGTCGCGGGCACCACGTACGAGATCCCGGTCCCAACCGGCGGCCTGCCGATGCCGCTGGCCCGCCGGTGGGGGAGCACCACCCCCTACCGGGTCTCGGCGAACCCGAACGCGAAGGGGCGGCTCGTGATCACGACGGCCCCGCTGTGGGAACCCAGGCCCGACCTGGGCACACGGCTGCGCCGAACGCTGTCCGGGGTGAAGCGGAAGCTGTCCCGGCTGAAGAGGAAAGTGTCCAGATGAACATCTGTGTAGTCGCGCTCGGCAAGATCGGGCTTCCGCTCGCCGTGCAGTTCGCCGCCAAGGGCCACCGGGTCATCGGCGCGGACGTCAACGAGAAGGTCGTCGAGCTGGTCAACGCGGCCACCGAGCCGTTCCCCGGTGAGCACGACCTCGGCGTCAAGCTCCAGGAGACGGTGGGCGCCGGCCTGCTCTCCGCGACGACGGACACCACGGCCGCCGTCGCCGCGTCCGACGCCGTCGTGGTCGTCGTCCCGCTCTTCGTGGACGCCGAGGGCACCCCGGACTTCGGCTGGATGGACGCCGCCACCAAGGCCATCGCGGCGGGCCTGAAGCCCGGCACCCTGGTCAGCTACGAGACCACGCTGCCCGTCGGCACGACCCGTACGCGCTGGGCGCCGATGCTGGCCGAGGGCTCCGGCCTCACCCCGGGCGAGGACTTCCACCTGGTCTTCTCCCCGGAGCGGGTGCTGACCGGCCGGGTCTTCGCCGACCTGCGCCGCTACCCCAAGCTCGTCGGCGGCATCGACGAGGCGTCCGCCGCGGCGGGCGTCGCCTTCTACGAGGCCGTGCTCGACTTCGACGAGCGCGAGGACCTGCCCCGCCCCAACGGCGTCTGGGACCTCGGTACGGCGGAGGCCTCCGAGCTGGCGAAGCTCGCCGAGACCACCTACCGGGACGTCAACATCGGCCTGGCCAACCAGTTCGCCCGGTTCGCCGACCGGAACGACATCGACGTCAAGAAGGTCATCGAGGCCTGCAACAGCCAGCCCTACAGCCACATCCACCAGCCCGGCATCGCCGTCGGCGGCCACTGCATCCCGATCTACCCGCGGATGTACCTGTGGAACGACCCCGAGGCCACCGTCGTGCGCGCGGCCCGCGAGGCGAACGTCGCGATGCCCTCGTACGCCGTCGACCTGCTGGCCGCCGCCTACGGCGACCTGGACGGCGTCGGGGTCCTGGTGCTGGGCGCCGCCTACCGCGGGGGCGTCAAGGAGACCGCGTTCTCCGGCGTCTTCGGGGTCGTCGAGGCCCTCAAGGCGCGGGGCGCCGTGCCCTTCGTCTCGGACCCCCTGTACACCCCTCAGGAGCTGACCGCCCTCGGTCTCGTCCCGCACGACAGCCACCAGGCCGTCACCGCGGCGATCCTCCAGGCCGACCACGCCGAGTACCGCGAGCTCGCCGCGGCCGACCTGCCGGACGTCCGCGTCCTGGTCGACGGCCGCCGCACGACGGACCCGGCGAAGTGGGCCGGCGTACGGCGCGTCGTCATCGGCGGTTGACAGGTCCTACGGTGTCCTGCGGTCCGCCCGGTCCGCCCGGTCCGCCCGGTCCGCCCGGTCCTCCCGGGCCAGCCGGGCCCGCAGCCACCGCTGGGACGGTCGCTCGACCAAACGGTGGAGCAGCCAGGCCGCCAGAATCATCAGCGTGACGGTGAGGAGCAGAGTCGGCCAGGCGCCCAGCCTTCCGTACACGCTGCGGATCACGGCCCAGCCGAGCTCCTCGTGCAGCAGGTAGAGCGGATAGACCAGAGCTCCGGCGGTGGCGAACCAGCGACCCCCGACACGGTCCGACTTGTGCAGGGCGACGGCAAGCACCAGCAGGTAGAAGACGGTGACCAGTGCCAGCGCGATGTACGGGTCGCGGTCCATGCCCCGGTCGTGCCTGAGGCCGTCGGCGTGCTGGACCAGGTCGCTCTGCATCACCAGCCAGCCGGCGGCCAGCAGCCCCCACAGCTGGAGGTCGGGTCCGAAGCGGTACATCAGGTACATCGCGATCCCGCTGACGAACAGTGCGGTGTTCAGCGGCTGCGCGAAGATCCCGAGGATCGGCACCTGGTTGCCCGGCTGCTGCACGAGGACGCTCGCCAGGAGCCACAGCCAGCAGAAGACCGAGACGCGCCGGTAGTCGAGTCCCCTCCAGATCACCAGGAGGAAGACCAGATAGAACGTGAGCTCCACCCACAGGGTCCAGTAGGCGCCCACCAGGTGCTGGGCGGAGAGCGGGACCTGGAGCATGGTCAGATTCGTCAGCGACTCACTGATGCTCGGCCCGGTACGTGACCCGTCGGGCAAGGCCCGCCAGACCGCGAAAGCCGCGAGCGCCGAGAACCAGTAGGCGGGGAAGAGCCGTAGGAAGCGGGCCCTGACGAACTGGGCGGGGCTGCGGTCCCAGGCCGACAGGCAGATGACGAAGCCGCTGATCAGGAAGAAGAGCTGCACCCCGTACGAACCGTACGAGGTCACGGGGAACAGCCACGGGAACAGCTCCCGGGGGTTCACTCCCCAGTTGGCCTCGGTCGCAGCATCCACCCCGGTGTAGTGAAAGGCGAGGACGCTCAGCGCGGCCATCACGCGCAGGGCGTCCAGTGCGTAGAGCCGCGGTGCGGTCGTCGGGTCGGGGGCCGGACGCCCGACCTTTTCGGACACGGACGGGCCGTCGGCAGCCTCTACCTCGGTCTGGCTCATGGGGCCTCGTTCGGCTCGCTCGGAGAGGTACCCCACCAGGACCGTGTCCTGTGTGGTGAGGCGGACGCATCACTTATAGCAGCACAGGGCTGCCGCCAGGGCTTCGCTCGTGACGGTGGTTGAGCCGGTGGTAGCCAGTCAGCCGGGGCATGGTGTGATCCCGGGGGCCCGGGCTCAGGCGGGCTGGCGGCGATGTGGGCCGCAGGTGCAGGCCGTGATGCCTGTGCTTACCGGAGTGGTACGGGGATGTCGGCGGCGATCCGGTCGATCGGCAGCAGGGTGCCGTCCAGGACATCGATCGCCTCGCGTACCAGAGCCGACCGACCGACGGACACCTCCGGCATGTTGAAATCAGCTCATTGCCAGAAAGCCCTTCAGGCTGGCCTGAAGGGCTTCTTCCCGCAGAAACGGGCGTATTTCTGATTATCCCTTGGGGTAATTGCCTCCAGGACTCCGTGGTCCTGGGGCGGGTCCCGGACTACAGCCCCCAGATGCAGAACGAGTACCGAGCGTTGGCGTTGTAGTCGATGGTCTCTCCCGGGTCGAGCCTGCTCAACGGTGCCCCGTTTGCGGCGTACACGCTGAGGGCCCGGTTCGACCGGTTTCTGGCCTTGTCGATGTTCTCCCAAACCAGCCTGAGGCCGCTGCTGCACTTGGGGAAGATGGCATCAGGATCAAGATTCCTGATGGAGCCGTCGACGGCGATGAAGCACACCCGGGTGCTGTTGCAGGAAGCCGCGGCCTGGGCGTGGTTCGGCGTCTGGGCCTGAGCCGGTGCGGAAAGAGTGGTTCCGGTTACCGCACCAAGCGCGGCAGCGACCAGGAGAGTGCGCAAGACTATACGGCTCTTGGTGATCTTCATCATGCCCCCGATAGAGAGATTCGTCCCCGCAATTCAGCGGTCGATCTCCAGCCGATGGCCACCTCGGTCTAGAGGTGGCCAGGGTTCCATATCCGTGATCGTAGTTTCCCATTCTGCGACCGGCTAGTAGCAGTTATCCGCTAGGGGCCGAAAAATGATGCAACTCTTCCCCTGCGGAAGGCGAGGGCGGAAGGCCGGATTCTGAATTCTCTGGTTCGTGACAACGGTCTCAAGGGCAGATGGGGCAGCGGGCGGGCGTCATCCGGAACGCGCCACCGAATCTCCCAGCTGCACGTCTCCCGCCCTTCGAGCCGCATCCTCACCCGGCTCCGAACGATCTACGCCGGCTCGATGATCGCGACACGGTGGCGCCGGCTGCCGGCGCGTACCCCCCGGCCCCGAGGGCCTACGCTGCGCGCTCCCTGAGGACCCCGGCCTCCTCCTCGTACACCGCCCCGCTCCGCGGGCACTCCCACACATCCGGCTCACCCTCGCGGGCCACCAGGCGCACGCCGCTGCGGCCGACCCAGCCGATCCGCCGGGCCGGTACGCCGACGACCAGGGCGAAGTCCGGGACGTCCTTGGTCACCACGGCGCCCGCCGCGACCATCGCCCACCGGCCGATCCGTACCGGCGCGACACAGACGGACCGCGCACCGAGCGACGCGCCCTCGGCGACCTTGACGCCCACGGCCTCCCAGTCGCCGCCGCGCTTCTGCTTGCCGTCGGGGTCCACCGAGCGCGGGTACTGGTCGTTGGTGAGGACCACCGCCGGGCCGACGAAGACACCGTCGCCGAGCTCGGCGGGCTCGTAGACGAGGGCGAAGTTCTGCAGCTTGACGTTGTCGCCGATGCGGACGCCGCTGCCGACGTAGGCACCGCGTCCGACGACACAGCCCTCGCCGAGCTTCGCGCCCTCACGGATCTGCGCCAGCTCCCAGATGCTGCTGCCGGCACCGATCTCGGCGCTCTCGTCGACCTGGGCGGTGGGCTGGACCCTGTAGTTCACGGTGCGTGCCTTCCGGAGAGCTGACTGGCCCGGAAAGCATAGGTGTGGCCGCGGCTCCGGGGGAGCCACAACGGGCCGCCACCCCGGTTTGACCCCCACACCCCGGCCCCGTAACCTTGACCCTCGGTGTGTTTTCCATACGCGCCTACCCCTGAGCACATCCCTCCCGGTAACGGTCGGTGTTCGCGCCGTCCGCCAGGAGAGGCCGCTCATCCTTCCGGATCGCCCCGGGCCCCGGCCCGTGCGAGCGGCTGGCATCAGGGGATCCGTTCCGAGCGAGAGAGAGATCCGCGTGTACGCCATCGTGCGCAGCGGTGGTCGCCAGCACAAGGTAGCTGTCGGCGACATCGTTGAGGTTGACAAGATTTCCACTGCCAAGGTTGGCGACACGGTCGAGCTCTCGACCCTGCTCGTTGTCGACGGTGACGCGGTCACCAGCGACCCGTGGGTGCTGGACGGCATCAAGGTCACGGCTGAGATCGTGGACCACCACAAGGGCGCGAAGATCGACATCCTTCGCTACAAGAACAAGACCGGCTACCGCCGTCGCCAGGGTCACCGCCAGCAGTACACGGCGATCAAGGTCACCGGTATCCCCGCGGCTGCGAAGTAAGGGACTGAGAACACATGGCACACAAGAAGGGCGCATCGTCCACTCGGAACGGGCGCGATTCCAATGCTCAGCGGCTCGGCGTGAAGCGCTTCGGCGGTCAGGCCGTCAACGCCGGTGAGATCCTGGTCCGCCAGCGTGGCACCCACTTCCACCCGGGCACGGGCGTCGGCCGTGGCGGCGACGACACGCTGTTCGCGCTGACCGCCGGTGCGGTGGAGTTCGGTACGCACCGTGGCCGCAAGGTCGTGAACATCGTTCCGCTCGCCGTCTGAGTTTTCCCGACGCGCGCAGAACGTCACACAGCACCTTCCGAGGGCGGATCTCAGCTTTCCCGGCGAACGGGGAAGCGGGTCCGCCCTCGGCGTGTTACGACAAAGACAATTCCGTATTTCCCTGCAGTACCTGGAGGCACCAACCATGACCACCTTCGTGGACCGCGTCGAGCTGCATGCCGCCGCGGGTAACGGAGGCCACGGCTGCGCCTCCGTACACCGTGAGAAGTTCAAGCCGCTGGGCGGCCCCGACGGGGGCAACGGCGGACGGGGCGGCGATGTGATCCTCGTCGTCGAGCAGTCCGTGACCACGCTGCTGGACTACCACCACAGCCCTCACCGCAAGGCCACCAACGGCCAGCCCGGCGCCGGTGACAACCGGTCCGGCAAGGACGGCCAGGACATGGTCCTGCCCGTGCCCGACGGCACCGTCGTCCTCGACAAGGCCGGGAACGTGCTCGCCGACCTCGTCGGCCAGGGCACCACCTTCATCGCCGGCCAGGGCGGCCGCGGCGGCCTCGGTAACGCGGCGCTGGCCTCCGCCCGCCGCAAGGCGCCCGGTTTCGCGCTGCTCGGTGAGCCGGGGGAGAGCCGGGACATCGTCCTGGAGCTCAAGACCGTCGCCGACGTGGCCCTCGTGGGGTACCCGAGCGCGGGCAAGTCCTCGCTGATCTCGGTGCTCTCCGCGGCCAAGCCGAAGATCGCGGACTACCCCTTCACCACGCTCGTCCCGAACCTCGGCGTCGTCACCGCCGGTTCGACCGTCTACACCGTCGCCGACGTCCCGGGCCTCATCCCCGGTGCCAGCCAGGGCAAGGGCCTCGGCCTGGAGTTCCTCCGCCACGTCGAGCGCTGCTCGGTGCTCGTGCACGTCCTGGACACCGCGACGCTGGAGTCCGACCGTGACCCCGTCTCCGACCTCGACATGATCGAGGAGGAGCTGCGGCTCTACGGCGGCCTGGACGACCGGCCCCGCATCGTCGCCCTGAACAAGATCGACATCCCGGACGGCCAGGACCTCGCCGACATGATCCGCCCCGACCTGGAGGCCCGCGGCTACCGCGTCTTCGAGGTCTCCGCGATCGCGCACAAGGGTCTCAACGAGCTCTCCTACGCGCTCGGCGGGATCATCGCCGAGGCGCGTGCCGCCAAGCCGAAGGAGGAGGCGACCCGCATCGTCATCCGTCCCAAGGCCGTCGACGACGCGGGCTTCACCGTCACCCTGGACGACCAGGGCATCTACCGGGTGCGCGGCGAGAAGCCCGAGCGCTGGGTGCGCCAGACCGACTTCAACAACGACGAGGCCGTCGGCTACCTCGCGGACCGGCTCAACCGCCTCGGCGTCGAGGACTCCCTGATGAAGGCGGGCGCCCGGGCCGGCGACGGTGTGGCGATCGGACCCGAGGAGAACGCGGTCGTCTTCGACTGGGAGCCGACCGTGACGGCCGGCGCCGAGATGCTCGGCCGCCGCGGCGAGGACCACCGCCTGGAGGAGCCGCGCCCCGCGGCGCAGCGCCGCCGGGACCGTGACTCCGAGCGCGACGACGCGGAGAAGGAGTACGACGAGTTCGACCCCTTCTAGGACGGGACGGCCCCTTCCAGGGCCTGCCGGCTCCACGACCGGACGGCTGGACTCCATATGGAGTCCAGAACGGAAGATCACAAGACTTAACAACATAAAAAAAATGAAAAAAAGACAATGTCGTCTTATTCTTGTAAAGTGTGGT
>NZ_JBEXSI010000089.1:0-18646 GCF_040613515.1 Streptomyces sp. NPDC006261 | reverse complement strand
GTGCCGGCCGCTCCGCTGTCCGCGGGTCCTTCGGCTCCGCCGTCCGCGCCGCCGTCGGCTCCGCCGTCGTGGATGCCCGGGGTGCCGGCCGCTCCGCTGTCCGCGGGGCCCTCCTGCTGGTTCGGGTCCTGCTCGGGGTTGGCCACAATTCCTCCTCTGAGCGCATGACTGAGACCGGGCTCCGGGGACGAAGCCCCGTAATCACCGTATCGCCGCAGGGCGGAAGTAACGATTCGAGCGCCGAGAAGTCGCGGGAATGGCGGAGACGTGACCGGCATTCACCGCGAACAGCCTCCGTACAGCCGCCGACCAGCCGAAAGGCTCCGCGGAAGGCATTCGCCACCTGGCGTAACCGGCGGCGGGAAGGAACTCCGGCGACGCCCAAGCAGAGTGCCGGAGGAAATGCAGGAAAGGGGCGGAGCGAAGTGTGGCGGATTTTCGGCAGGCTCGCACGTCACGAACGGCGCGTGTTCCCCTGCTTCCGATAGCTGCGATATCCGATGTACGCCGACGGCATCCGGGCCGACGACACCGTGCCCTTCGCCCGGTGGACCGCGGCCCGCCACCCGGCGACCTGGAGGCGGCGCCCTGGGCGACGACCGAGGGGCTTGGTGACGTGGACACCACCTGCGCCATCACCGGGGGTGCTCGGGGCGGCGGCCGGGACGGCCGGGGCGCCGGAGGAATCGCCGCGCCGGCGCGAGCCGTTGGGGTGAGAAGGCGCCGGGTCGCCCGGCCGTAGGGGGGATTGTCCCGGCCCGGTACCGATATCCGGCGCGTCGAAATTCCGTTCGCAAACGTGTCGTACCGTGAGCGCATGACCACCCCGCCTCAGCCGCCGCAGGGCCCCTACGGCCCGCCCCCGCCCCCGCAGCAGAACCTGTACGGCCCGCCGGCCGCCGGCGCTCCCGGGGTGCCGCAACAGCCGCCCTACGGCTACCCGCAGCAGCCCCCGGGCCCGCCCCAGCAGAGCGGCGGCTGGGGGCAGCAGCAGGGGTGGGGCCAGCCGCCCGGCATACCCGGCGGGGGCGGTCCGGGCGCGGCCGGCTGGCCGCCGCAGGGGCCGGGGGCGCAGCCGCCGCGGAAGAAGCGGACGGGGCTGATCGTCGGGATCGTGGCCGGTGCGGTGGTGCTGGCGGGCGGAATCGCCTTCGGGGTATCCCAGTTGGCCGGGAAGGCCGCCGACGCGGCGTTCCCGGAGGCCGAGTACAAGCTCGTCCTGGAACAGAAGCTGCTGGACGGCGAGTTCACCCTGGCCCAGGACCTGTCGTCGACCGAGGGCAAGAAGATCGAGAAGACGTACGACCCCAGCGTCCGCGACGCGAGGGCCGTCGTCGGGCAGTACAGCTCGGCCAAGGGCGGCGCCCTGGTGATCTCCGGGATGTACGGGCGGTTCACCAGCCCGGAGGTGATGACCGGCAAGATGATGGACGGCGGGGCCGCCGGGGACGGCGCGACCGTCGTCGTACCGCCGAGGAAGTTCACCCCCGCCGGTTTCGGCATCACGATGGAGTGCCAGGTGCTCCAGTCGGCCAAGAGCGGTGTCAAGGCCTCCATTCCGATGTGCGCCTGGGGCGATGACAACACGGGGGTGTCCGTGGGGATCATCCGCGCCGAGACCGCCCTCAAGGACCCCTCGTCGATCGACCTGGAGGCGGCCGCCGTCGAGACCGCCAAGATCCGCGAGGAGATCCGCCAGCCGATCGGCTGACCGGCGGAGGCCGGAGTACCGCTCACCGGCCGGAGTACCGCTCACCGGCCGGGGCGCCGCTCACCGCCCGGGGCCGTCGTCTGCCCGGGGCCGGCCGGTCCAGCCAATCGGGTCACCGCACCCCGGCCGGTGCCGGGAAGCGGGTGCGCAGGGTGAACGCCCGCTCGGTCGGGCCGTGTTCGCGCAGATGCAGCAGGCGCTCCTCGGCGTCCGCGACCGTCGGGCGTTCCCCCGCGGGCACCCACCACAGGGCGGTCATCGCCTCCCGGACCTGCTCGAACCACTCGCGGCGCCGGCTCATCAGCTCCCGGTGCTGTCCGGCGTACATGAAACCGGTGAGCGCTTCGGCGTCCCGCCACACCGACATGTTCACGATCAGCCAGGCGTCCCCGAAGACCGGGACGTCGGTGGCGTTCCCGGAGTCGGAGCGCAGCCGCCACACGAAGCCCTCGGCCTGGTCGGCGACCGCGTTCACCGGGTCAAGACCGGCGACGAAGTCCTTCAACTGCGGTGAACCCAGCGGGGATCTGAGTCGGGCGATGTTCACCTGCGCCAACTCGTGTCGCCCGCCGCGCGTTTCTGTCTCGATAGGGGTCATGGCCGCACGGTAGGAAGGGAGTTCTCCACCGCGCGGGCCATTCCGAGCAGCGAGACGTCCGCCCCGCGCGCCGCCACCAGCTGGAGCCCCACCGGGCAGCCGTCTCCGGTGAATCCGGCGGGCAGGCTCGCCGCCGGGTGCCCGCTCAGGTTGAACGCCCAGGACAGGGCGGTGGAGTAGCGGTCGCCGGGGCCCTCGTGCCCGTGCGGCCGGTTCGGCGTGGCCGGGGTCAGCAACAGGGGCGCGGTGCCGAAAAGGGAGTCCAGCCGCTCATCGTTCACCCGCCGGACCAGGGCCGCCTCCGGGTCCGCGGGCTGCCCGCCCCGGACCGCCTGCCAGGCCCGTACCGGGTCGAGCAGCGCGCAGTCGGCGTCCACCAGGCGCACGGTCCCGGCCGCGACCAGCCGGTCCACCGCCGCCCGGACGGCGCCCGCCACCTCCGGGTCCACGTCCACGAAGCCGAGGTCCTCGCTGTACACGACGGGCAGGGGCAGGGGCAGCGGGAGGGAAGGGGCGGCGGGCTCCGCGTACCCGTCCAGCACATGGCGGAGGTAGCGCTCCGCGCCCGCCGCCGACCGCGCCAGCACCCCCGCCGACGCCAGCCCGGACCGGTCGGGGGAGGGGAGCCGCCCGTTCGTCGTCTTCAGCCCGAACACCCCGCACCAGGCGGCCGGGATGCGCACCGACCCGGCCCCGTCGCTGCCCGTCGCCAGCTCCACCATCCCCGCCGCCACCGCGACCGCCGAGCCCGCCGACGAACCGCCGGGCGTACGGTCCGCCCGCCACGGGTTGACCGTACGGCCGCGGGCGCCCTGGCCCCAGGTCTGCCAGACCGCGCCGGGCCCGGGCACCGAGGTCGCGCCGACCGGGACCCCGCCCGCCGCGATCAGCCGGCGGGCGGCGTACGAGCGGATGCCGGAGGGGCCCTTCACCGCGAAGGGCAGCCCGCGCAGGGGGAGCCGGAGCGCCGCCGGCTCACGGGCGAGGGCTTCCTCCGGCCAGACCTCGGTGAACGCGTTGAGCGCCGGGTCCAGCCGGGCGATCCGCTCCAGGGCCCGCGCCACGGCGGACGGTGTCCTCGTCATGGGCCCCAGTCTCACCGGAAGGCGAGGATCACTCCTCCAGCGCCGCCTCCATCACCGCCCGGGCGATCGGGGCCGCGCTGCCGCCCCCGCTGATGTCGGCCCGGTCCGCGGCGGCGTCCTCCACCACCACGGCCACCGCGACGGCCGGGCGGCCGGAGCCCGGTGCCTGTGCCCAGGAGATGAACCAGGCGTACGGGAGGCCGGAGTTGTCGATGCCGTGCTGGGCGGTGCCGGTCTTGCCGCCGACCTCCACCCCATCGATCGCCGCCTTCGACCCGGTGCCGTTCTCCACCACGTCGACCATCATCCGCTGGAGCTGCACCGCCGTGGACGGGCTCATCGCCCGGTCGAAGGAGCGCGGTCCCTGCTGCTGGACCGTGTCCCCGTCCGCGGCGGTCACCCGGTCCACCAGGTACGGGTACCGCAGGTCGCCGCCGTTCGCCACCGCTGCGGCCACCATCGCCATCTGGAGCGGGGTCGCGGTCGTGTTGAACTGCCCGATCGAGGAGAGCGCGAGCTGGTCCTCGCTCATGTCGGTGTCGAAGTTGCTCCGCGCCACCCCGGACGGGATGCGCAGCCCCCTCTCGTTGAAGCCGAAGTGCCCCGCCGTCTCCGCCATCCGCTCCAGCCCGACCTCCACCCCCAGATGGGCCATCACCGTGTTGCAGGAGACCCGGATCGCGTCCGCCAGCGAGGCCTTCTCGCAGCCGCGCGCCTCGTTGGGGAGAACCGTCCTCGTGTTCGGCAGCACGTACGGCGACGGGGTGTCCGTGGGCGCGTCCGGGTCCTTCACCACCCGGGCGTCCAGTGCCGCCGCAGCCGTCACGATCTTGAAGGTGGAGCCCGGTGGATAGGTCTGCCGGATGGCCCGGTTGAGCATCGGCAGGCTCTTGGCCGCGTTCAGCCGGGTCCACGCCTCGGTGACCGCCGGGCCGGTGCCGGAGAGCCGTTCGGGGTCGTACGACGGGGTCGAGACCAGCGCCAGGATCCGGCCCGTCGACGGCTCCAGGGCGGCGACCGCGCCCCGCCGCCCGCTCAGCCCGGCGTACGCGGCGCGCTGCGTCGACTCCTTGATCGTCGTGACGACGTTGCCGCCGGGCTGCCGGCCCCGGGTGAACTCGTTCCAGAAGGGGAGAGGGGCCAGCAGCGAGTCGGTACCCGACAGTACGCCGTCCTCGGCGTTCTCCAGGAGCGTGGTGCCGTACGTCTGCGAGGCGTACCCGGTCACCGGCGCGTACAGCGGGCCGTGCAGATAGGTGCGCTCGAAGCTGAGCTGCTCGCCGGTCTCCTTGCTGCCGGTCACGGCCCGGTCGCCGACCAGGATGTTGCCGCGCGGCTGGTCGTAACGGGTGATGGTGGTACGGCGGTTGGCCGGGTTGTCGTCCAGCTCCTCGGCGTCGAGGAGCTGGACGCGAGCCGCGTTGACGAGCAGCGCCACGAGCAGCAGCAGACAGAGGGCGGCGGCCCGCCGGATGTAGCGGATCACCGGTCCTCCTCCAGGGGGTCCACGGAGCCCAGGGGGCCCACGGAGCCCGAGGGGTCCACAGCGCCCACGGAGTCCACGGAGCCCGAGGATCCCACCGGGCCCACGGCGCTCGCGATGACTCCGGTCTCCACGTGCTCGGGCTCCGGTCTGCGGGAGACGTCGCTGAGCCGGATCAGCAGCGCCACGATGATCCAGTTGGTGACGACCGAGGAACCACCCTGCGCGAGGAACGGCATCGCCATCCCGGTCAGCGGGATCAGCCCCATCACCCCGCCCGCGATCACGAACACCTGGAGCGCCAGGATCGAGGCGAGGCCGATGGCCAGCAGCCGCCCGAACGGGTCGCGCAGGGCGAGCCCGGCCCGGTAGCCGCGCGCCACGAGGAGCGCGTACAGGAGGAAGATGGCCGTCAGACCGCTCAGGCCCAGCTCCTCGCCCGCCGTCGCCAGGATGAAGTCGGACTTGGCGGCGAAGCCGATGAGGATGGAGTGGCCCGCCCCCAGCCCGGTCCCGAGCATGCCCCCCGCCGCGAACGCGAACAGCGACTGGGCGAGCTGGCCGGGCCCCCGCCCGGCGTCGATCGAGGCGAACGGGTCCAGCCAGTCCTGCACCCGGCTGTGCACATGCGGCTCGAGGGAGCCGACGACGAACGCCCCGACGGCGGCGAGCAGCAGCCCGACCGCGATCCAGCCGGTCCGGCCGGTCGCCACGTACAGCATGATGACGAAGAGTCCGAAGAAGAGCAGCGAGGTGCCGAGGTCCCGCTCCAGCACCAGTACGCCGACGCTGAGCAGCCAGATCGCCACGATGGGGCCGAGCACCCGCCCGGTGGGCAGTTGCAGCTTCCAGAACGTGCGCCCGGAGTACGCGAGCGCGTTGCGGTTGGCGGCGAGGTAGGCGGCGAAGAAGACCGCGAGCAGGATCTTGGCGAACTCGCCCGGCTGGAACGAGAGCCCGCCGATCCGGATCCAGATCTTCGCGCCGTTCACCGCCGGGAAGAAGATCGGCACGATCATCAGGACGAGTGCGGTGGCGACCGAGAGGTACGCGTAGCGCTGGAGCACCCGGTGGTCGCGGAGCAGCACCACGACGGCGGTGAAGAGCGCGACGCCGAGCGTGGACCAGATCAGCTGGGTGGGCGCGGCCTGGTCGCGCGGGGTCTCCAGGTCGAGCCGGTAGATCAGCACCAGGCCGAGCCCGTTGAGCAGGACGGCGATCGGCAGCAGCAGCGGATCGGCGTACGGGGCCCGGAAGCGGACCGCGACATGGGCCAGCAGGGCCAGCGTGCCGAGCCCGGCACCGTAACCGGCGACATCGGGGGGCACGGCTCCGTCGTGGGCGAGGCCGACGGCCGCGTAACCGTAGACGGAGATGAGGACGGCCCCGATGAGGAGCGAGAGCTCGACTCCACGCCGTCTGGGCAGGCGGAGCTCGGGCGGGGGAGCGTCCGCCGTCGTTGCGGTCATGGAGCGCAACGTAGCAAGAGGTGTGCCGTATTTCCCTTATGTCGCAGCGCGTCCGCCCGGGGAGCCGGTGGCTCCCCGGGCGGACGGAGTGCGCTGGGCGAGGCCGTCAGCAGAAGCGCGGTGCGGCGCCGATGTTCTCGATGTAGCGGGCCGAACCCCAGGCCCACGTGCCGTCGGTCAGCAGGTACCAGCGGTTGTTGCCGTCGACGTTGTCACCGGTGGTCTTGCAGAAGATGTTGACGACCGTGCCGTACTTGACCGAGCCCACGACCTTGCTGCTGCGGGTCGGCTTGTCGCGCAGCAGCAGGTACGGCTTGGCGATGACCCGGCCCTTGTAGGTCCGCTTGGGGGCCTGGGGCTTGGCCTGGTCCTGCGTCTGCGCCTCCTGGCGGGCCTCGTGCTCGCGCTGGAGGGCCGAGGCGGAGAGCTCGTCGGACGCGTCGGACGCCGGGGCCGAGGCGGCTGCCTCACCGCGGTGGTCGACGGGGTGGGGGTCCGCCGCCAGAGCGGGAGCGGCGGCCGTGACCGCCGCGAGGGCGCCGGTGGCGACGCAGAGACCGATCCGGCGGATCCGCGAGGGGCGGGACAGGGGGGACATGCTGCCTCCATGGGGAAGGTGAGGGGGCCGTGGGGGACGCGAGCCGGGCTCGCCCTCGTCACGCTAAGTTGGACACGGAGAGTCCGCAACGCGCACTGTGCGTGATGTCATGCCGAACCGGCGGTGCCCGCGCCCCCGTCGCCCGGGTTCCCGGCGCGGTCCCCGTCGTCGAGGCGTACGTACTCCGGCAGCGTCAGCCGGGCCAGCGCCCCGCCGTCCGGGGGATTCAGGAACTCCAGCCGGGCCCCGATCACCGCGGCCTGGCCCACCGCGATGGTCAGCCCGAGTCCATGGCCCTTGCCTGCGCCATCCGTGCGGAACCGCTGCGGCCCGCCCTCCAGGAGGTACGCCGGAAAGCCCGCGCCATGATCGCGTACGGAGACCACCGCACCCTCCACGCCCAGCACCACCGGCCCGCCGCCGTGCCGGTGGGCGTTGGCCACCAGATTGCCGAGCACCCGCTCCAGCCGCCGCCGGTCGGTCTCCACCGGCACCGGGTCCGCGACCCGCACCTCGGTGTCCGTGCCGGAGGCCCGCACCACCCGTTCCGCCACCGGGGCGAGGTCGTGCACGGCCAGGTCGACCTGCTCCGTACGGGCGTCCAGACGCGAGATCTCCAGCAGGTCCTCGGTCAGCGACCGCATCGCCCGCACCCGGTCCCGCACCAGCTCCGCCGGGCGCCCCGGCGGCAGCAGCTCGGCGGCTGCCGAGAGGCCGGTGAGCGGGGTGCGCAGCTCGTGCGCCACATCGGCGGTGAACCGCTGCTCCGTCTGGAGCTTGCGCTGGAGACTGGAGGCCATGGTGTCCAGGGCGCCCGAGACGATCGCCACCTCGTCCTGGCCGCGCACGGGACGTGCCGTGCGCGGGTCGCCGACCCGGGCGTCGAGGTCGCCCGCGCTGATCCGGCGGGCCACCCGGGCCGTCTGGTGCAGCCTGCGGGTCACCCGCCCGACGGCGAAGAGGCCGACGACCAGGGTGGCGGCGATGGCCAGCAGCGAGGAGCCGATGATCGCGCGGTCGAGGCCCGCGATGGTGTTGGCGCTGTGGCCGTAGTCGGTCCAGGTGGCCAGCGCCCGCCCGTCCGCCGGGCCCGCCGCCCACATCGCGGGGCCGCCGCGTCCGTCCGGGTCGCCCGGCCGGTGCGGGCCGTCCGCGACCGTGGTGCCGCGCTCACCGTTCGCGGCCAGGGCGCGCAGCGGGGCGGGCAGTCCGGGCGGGTCGATGCCGGAGCCCCTGGGCAGCGGCTCCCCGGCCCCGTACGCGTCGGTGACGACCTCCAGCCGGTCCAGCGCCTTCTCCCGGGCGTGGGAGACCGTCTGCCGGGTGACCGCGGTGTGCACCAGGACGCCGAGGAGGGCGGCGAGGGTGCAGCACATGACCGTCAGGAAGACCGCGGACTTCCAGGTGAGGGTCGCGGCCCAGGCGGGGGAGCGGAACCGGCACCGCTTCATCGGCCGTCCGCGGAGGCAGAGGTAGAGGCAGAGGCAGAGGCAGAGGCGGGGGCGGAAGGGGAGGCGGAGGCGGAGGGGGAATGCGAGGGGGAAGGCAAGGTCGAGTCCGAAGGGCCCGGGGTCCGGTTGCGGCCGGTGTCCTCGCGCCGCTCCGGCGCCCGCAGAATCTCGTCCCGGGTGGCCAGCATCGCCTGCTGCCGGTCGTCCCAGGACCACGCGGTGCGGTACTCGTACCCGGAGATCGCGGAAGGGGCCCGCAGGATCAGGTCCCGGCCCGCCAGCTCCACGCTGATCACGGCGTCCGAGGTGGACATGATCCGGGTCAGTCCGCCCCGGTCGCGCCCGTCCGCCCGGTACGCGCGCACGGCGAGCTGGCGGCCGGGCATCTGGATGCCGAGCACCAGTTCGTCCCTGCCGTCGCCGGTCAGGTCGGGGTAGTACGGGTCCAGGACCGGGCAGTCGTCCGGTGCCGTCCGGCAGGCCCGGATCTGCCGGACCGTCGCGTCGGGCAGCTCGTCCAGGCCGCTGTCCCGGTCCGTCCTGGCCTTCAGTCCGGCCTGCGCCACCGCGACCGGGTCCAGCCGGTGCACATCGCCGCCGGGCACCGTGATCCCGGGGATCCGGGCCGTCTCGCCCTCCCCGTAGTCGTACGGGGCGGCCGAGGCGGGCGGCAGGTCCGGCCACAGGCGGGCCGGCCCGACCGCGGAGGGGGCCTCACCGGCGCTCTCCAGTCCCCCGGCCGAACCGCAGCCGGAGAGCAGGGCGAGCGCGACCACGGCGAACGCGACGGCGGGGACGCGGACCGGGCGCACGGCTGGCCCTTCTCCTGGACGACAGCGGGCCTACACCGTAGGACGTGTCCGTGCGCAATGCCCACTTCGTACCTTTGCGGGGCCTGAGGCTGGTAGGTGCTTCACGCGGCCTGGCGCGCTGGTGTGTGCGGCCTCAGCGCTGGTACGGGTTCTGCCCCGGCTGCGTGAAGCCCGGCTGCTGCGGGGCCTGCCCGTGGCCGCCGTCCGGACCCGCCGCGTGCTGGGCGAGCAACTGGTCGGCCTGCTCCTTGGGTATCTGCTGTTCCCCGCCGCAGAACGTGCACTGCGTCGCGTACTTCGTCGAGAACGGGAACAGCGGGACGAAGAACAGCGTGAACTTGGTGACCCGCTTGCGCAGGGTGTGTGCCGCCGGATTGCCGCACCAGCCGCACACCATCGTCAGGATGGCCAGCTGGTACAGATAGCCCTTGGTACCGAAAATGATCATGCCGTGCTCCCTTTCCCCGTCCCCCGGAGTGCCTGCCGGCACAGCGCCAGGAGCTTTTCGTCCTCGTAGGTGTCATGGCTGCCGTACCCGCCGTCCAGCGCGTTGTGACGGCGTACGGAGGAGAGTTCGGCGCGCAGCACCTGCGCCGCCGTCGAGGCCGGGCCGACCGGACCCATCCGTGCCAGGCATTCTGCCACCCGGACGCGGACATGGCGGTTCTTCTCCCAGGCGGTGAGAAGCACCTCGGTGCTCTCCTCCGGCCGCCCGGTCACCTCCCAGAGCGCGATCGCCGCGTCCACCCGCACCCACAACTCGTCGTGGGCCAGCAGCCCGCGCAGCCGGGGAGCCACCACCGCCGCGTGCCGCCCGAGCGCCCCGAGCGCCGCCGCGGCGGCCCGCCGTTCGTGCACCTGGTCCGACCCGAGCCCCTCGGTCAGCACGGGCAGCACCGCGTCGCGGTCCCCGGCGACCGCCCAGAGCGCCTCGGCCGCCTCCGTGGCCGTCCCGGGCCGGCGGAGCATCGCCCGCAGCTCGGGCACCGCCTCCCGGGCCGCGGGCCCGAACGAGCCGAGCGCCCGCAGCGCCGCCGTACGCAGCCACTCGCCCCGGTACTCCGGGGCGCCGCGCAGTATCCGCAGCACCTCCGGCGTCGCCTCGCCCGCCCGCAGCGCGGTCAGCCCGGCCAGCAGCGGGCTCGCCCGGTCGTAGGCACCCTCGTCCAGCACCACCCCGGCGAGCCTGCGCCGCAGCGCCGCGGCCAGCGGGCGGGCGGCCGGCCCGAGGTGGGCGACCGCGAAGCCCACGTCGTGCGGCACCTCCGGCAGCTCCAGGGCCGCCGCCAGGGCGGGCACCGCCCGGGCGTCGCCGAGCCGGGCCAGCGCCTTCACCGTGGAGCCGAGCCCCGGCGGACCGCTGGCCCACTCCTTCACCCAGCCGTCGGGATCGGCCGCCAGCCGGGCCGCCAGCGCGTCCGCGGTGGGGGCGGCCAGCGCGAACAGCTCCTCCAGCACGTGCGATGCGGCCTCGGCCAGCCGGGGCTCGGGGTCGGCGAGCTGATCGCCGACGAGCGCCACCAGCTCCCCGTACGAGCCGCGCCAGGCCCGCATCAGCCCGCCGCTCATCCGTACGGCGTCGATGCGCTGCCAGCGGTCGGGGCTGCGGAGCTGGTCGACGAGGAGTGCCGTGCGGTCGCCCACCCGGTCGTCGAGGCCGACGTGCAGGGTGCGCAGCAGATCGGCGGCCCAGGGGGCGCCGTGCCCGGCGCTGTCCTGGGCGGAGAGCGCGCGCAACTGGCCCACGAGCGTCGGCGCCGCGGCCTGTTCCGCCCGGGAGAGGTCCGTGCAGCCGACCGGGTCCGTCTCCGGCTCCGCCTCGGCGTCGGTCTCCGGCCCGCTGTCCGGGTCCGACTCCGGTGCGGTGCCCGGGGCCGTACGCAGCTCGCGCAGCAGCCCCGACACGACGGGCACCACATCGCGGGGCAGCGCGTCGGGCGAACAGCGCGCCAGCTGGGCCAGGGCGGCGAGCCGCAGCCCCGGCGCGCGCTCCCGGTCCACCAGCCGGGCCAGCCACTGGGCCACCCGCCCCGCCAGCGGACGGTGGCGCAGGGCGACCCGCCCGGCCGCCTCCACGAGGGCGAGCCGCACCTCCTCGTCGGGCTCCGCCGGCAGCCGCTCCCGCAGCAGATCGAGGACGCGCACGGGATGCCGGTGCAGCGTGGCCAGCGCCAACGGGGCCGCCAGCCGCACTCCGGGGTCCTCGTCGGCGATCAGCTCGAAGAACACCCCCGCCCCCGCGGTGACCGCGGCCGCCGCCATCGCGTAGTTCGCGGCGCCCTCGATCTCGTCCTCGTCGATCTCCTCGTCGTCCTCGTCCAGATCGAAGCCGCCGATGCTGGTGAGCAGTTCGACCACGCAGCCCCGGTCCTGCACGTCCGGGTCCACGGCGAGCTCGAAGAGAAAGGGTATGCACGCAAGGGTGCAGGCGTAGACGTCCCCCTGGTGGTGCACGGCTCCGTACATCCCGTCGAGCGCGCTCTCGCGCTCCGCCGGATCGGCGGAGGCGAGCCCCCGAAGGAGCACCGGCACGTCATCGGCGGGCCCGTAGGCATGCTCCATCGAAGCCCAGTCGACCTCATCGATCCCCGAGAACACGCCATCCCCTCCCCACGTCACGGCGGCGCCCGGAAGCTCCACCCGTCTCCGGCACGCCTGTTCCCCATACCCCTGCGGCGCGTCCCGAAGAAAGCGCCTGCGCAGAGTGTGCACCACGGCTCCGACAATCCACCCGCCACTTGTGGCCTTTCCTCGGGCCGTGACCAGGTCATGACCCCGTCATGACGGGACGGCCGAAAGGGAACCTGTGCATTGGCTGTGAATCCCTGTGCCCGGCCGTGCGTCAGGGGGCGCCCCCCGGAAGCGGGCGCGCCCGTTCCGGGTCGAGCAGCGGGCGGAGCAGGTCCCCGTACCGCTCCAGCCGCCCGGCCATGTCATCCGCCCGGAACACCAGGGCCTCCGGCGACCGGCACCCCTCGATCTCGTCCCAGGTGACCGGCGCGGAGACGGTGGGCTCGGACCTGGCGCGCAGGGTGTAGGGGGTGGCGGTGGTCTTCGACGCGGAGTTCTGGCTGAAGTCGACGAAGACCTTCCCGGACCGCAGGGCGCGCCTCATCCGGTGCAGGGCCAGGTCCGGCAGGGCGCGCTCCGCCTCCACCGCGAGCCGCTTCGCGTACGCGGACACCTCGGCGGACGGGGCCGGCTCCAGCGGGACCAGCAGATGCAGGCCCTTGGAGCCGGAGGTCTTCCCGTACGCGAACAGTCCGTCGGCGGCGAGCCGCTTGCGCAGCCAGAGGGCCGCCGTGCAGCACTCCACGATCGTCGCGGGGGGGCCGGGGTCCAGGTCGAAGACCATCCGGTCGGCGATCTCCGGGGCCTCGACGCGCCACTGCGGGGTGTGGAACTCCACCACCAGATTGGCCGCCCACATCAGCGCGGGAAGGTCCTGGACCATCACCTGGCGGGCGCCCGGGTCCTCACTTCGCGGCACGGGGGTGGTGCGCACCCAGTCGGGCGTACCGGGCGGCGGATTCTTGGTGAAGAAGAGCTGGCCCGCCGGCCCGTCCGGATAGCGCAGGAAGGAGACCGGGCGGTCGCGCAGATGAGGCAGGATCGCGCCCGCCGCGGTGGCCGCGTAGTAGTGCAGCACCTCGCCCTTGGTGGTCCCGGTGGCCGGATACAGCACCTTGTCGAGGTTGCTGAGCGAGAGGCGCCGCCCCTCCACCTCCGTGATCGGCGTCATACGATAAGAGTCACACAAATCGGGCGACAGCCCACTCAATCGTCCCTAACGGTCAAAAGGGGTGAACGGTGAGGTCTATATGGAACGGCGCGATCTCCTTCGGGCTGGTCAGCATCCCGGTCAAGCTCGTCAACGCCACCGAGAACCACTCGATCCACTTCCGGCAGATCCACCTCGCCGACGGTGGCCGGATCCGGTACCGCAAGGTCTGCGAGCTGGACGAGGAGGAGGTGTCCGGCGGCGAGATCGGCAAGGCCTACGAGGACGCCGACGGCACGATGATCCCGATCACCGACGAGGATCTCGCCCAGCTCCCGCTGCCCACCGCCAAGACCATCGAGATCGTGGCTTTCGTGCCCGCCGACGAGATCGACCCGCTCCAGATGGACGCGGCGTACTACCTCTCCGCCAACGGGGTCCCGGCCGCCAAGCCGTACACCCTGCTGCGCGAGGCGCTCAAGCGCAGCAACAAGGTCGCCGTCGCCAAATACGCCCTGCGCGGCCGTGAACGGCTGGGGATGCTCCGGGTCGTCGATGACGTGATCGCGATGCACGGCCTGCTCTGGCCCGACGAGATCCGCGCCCCCGAGGGGGTCGCACCGGACAGCGACGTCACGGTCCGCGACGCCGAACTCGACCTGGCGGACGCGCTGATGGACACCCTCGGCGAGGTCGACATCGACAGCCTCCACGACGACTACCGGGAGGCGGTGGAGGAGCTCATCGCGGCGAAGGCCTCCGGTGAGGAGGTCCAGCCGTCCGAGTCGAAGGACGGCGGCGGCGGCAAGGTCATCGACCTGATCGCAGCGCTGGAGAGCAGTGTCCGGGCGGCGAAGAAGTCCCGGGGCGAGGGGGAGGGCGAGGAAGCGGCCGAGGGCGAGGGTGACATGGCGGATGTCCACCCCATCAAGAAGACGACGTCCGGGAGGGCGGCGAAGAAGACGGCGCAACAGAAGTCCACACCGCAGAAGTCCGCGCCCAAAACCACGGGCACCAAGAAGTCCACGGCCTCCACGGCGAAGAAGGCGACGCAGAAGAAGACGGCGTCCAAGTCGACCTCCTCCGCCTCCTCCGCCTCCTCGACCTCCTCCGCCTCTTCCGCCTCTTCGTCCAAGGGCTCGTCCTCGGCGAAGAAGCAGACGTCGTCCGGCTCCCGGAGCACCACGAAGAAGAAGACGGCCTCGCCCCGCAGACGCGCCTCGGCCTGACCCCGCCGCGTACCGGTCCCCGTACCGATCCGCCGCCCCGGCTCCCCCCTGTCGTACGGCACCCGTACGCTACGGCGCATGAGCGCTGAGGCCCCCTCGGGACGGGTTGTCGACGGCCGCTTCACCCTGGTGGAGCGGCTCGGCAGCGGTGGCATGGGCATGGTGTGGCGGGCCCACGACGAGGCGCTCCACCGTGACGTCGCCCTCAAGGAGGTCCGGCCCCCGGACCCGGCGCTCGCGGAGTACGACCCCGAGGGCGCCCGCACCCTGCGCGCCCGGGTCCTGCGCGAGGCCCGCGCCCTGGCCCGCCTCGACCACCCCAACGTGGTCACCGTCCACCACATCGTCGACCCCGGCGAGGACGGCTACCCCTGGATCGTGATGGAGCTGGTGGCCGGCTCCTCCCTCCACGACCGGCTGGCCGAAGGACCCATGGAGCCCGCCGAGGCCGCCGAACTGGGGCGCGGCATCCTCTCCGCCCTGAACGCCGCCCACGCCTCCGGCATCCAGCACCGCGACGTCAAGCCGGCCAACGTGCTGCTGCGCACCGACGGCCGACCGGTCCTCACGGACTTCGGCATCGCCGCGATCCGCGAGTCGACGAGCCTCACGATGACGGGCGCCCTCATCGGCTCGCCCGACTACATAGCCCCCGAGCGCATCCGGGGCACCGAGGGCGACCCGTCCTCGGACCTCTGGTCGCTCGGCATGATGCTGTACGTCGCCGTCGAGGGCCACCACCCGCTGCGCAAGGCCACCACGCTCGCCACCCTGGCCGCGGTACTCGACGAGGAGGTGCCCCCGCCGGTACGGGCCGGGGCGCTGACACCCGTTCTGGCGGCGCTCCTGACCAGGGACATCCCGGCCCGCCCGGACGCCGGGACCCTGGACCGGATGCTGGCGGAGGCGGCGCGGCCCCGGCCGGCCCCCGACCCCCGGAGTGGTTACGGGACGCCCCCGCCCACCACGAGCCCCAGCTTCCACACCCCGTTCCCCGCCCAGCCGTCCCACCCGCCGGCCCCGGCGGACCGGACCCCCACCGGTTTCGGCCACCCGTCGGCCATCCCCACTCCGCCAGACCAGCCACGCCATCCGTACGCGAACAGTCCGTACGGGAACAACCCCTACGCGAGCCCGGCCACGTCCCCGCCCGCCTCTCCGGCGGTCCCGGGCGACGACGAGGATCGCAGACACCGCACCCTGAGCCGGAACCGGGTGATCAGTACGGCCTCGACCGTCGTCTCGGCGGCGGTGCTGGCGGGCGTCTTCTGGGTGATCGACCCGTCGTTCTTCAGGGACGGAGGCGACGGCGACGGCTCGAAGCGGAGCAACCGCCCCGAAACCACGGCGAGCGCCCCCGCGCACGACCCGAGTGCCGCCCCGCCCACCGCCCCGGGCCAACCGGTCGTGGACGACGGGGAGTCGGGGGCGGACGGCGACGAACCGGAAGCCCCCACCGACCTGCTCACCCCGCAAGGGGCACGGCAGGCCATCGCCGCGCTGAAGCCGCTGATGGGCGGGACGAAGGTCACCGACTTCACCCTCTACGGTGAGCACGCCTCCGCCCAGGCGCCGCTGAAGTCCAACTCCCGCCTCTACGACCGGTTCAGCTACCGGGGCGGGCAGGCGAAGAACGACGACATGGGCGGCACGCTCATGTCCGGGGACAAGGCGGTCGACCTGGACTCCGTCGACTGGGACGCCCTGCCCGCCCTGCTGCGGACGGCCAGGACGAGCCTCAACATCGCCGAGCCGGAGAGCAGTTACGTGATCGTGGACCCGTCCTCGCCCTTCCACGGCGACCGCCCGGTGCTGCGCGTGTACGTCTCCGACAAGTACGGGGGCGCTTACCTCACCGCCCACCTGGACGGCCGGGTCATCGAGAAGCACCCGCGCGAGAAGGGCTGACCGGGGAGCGCGCCCCGGCCTCAGTCCCCAGGAGTGGAGGCCGGCTTGATGTAGTCGGGCCAAGTGGGCAGGTCGAGCCCCAGGGGGCTGCGCTCGATGACATAGGTGCAGCTGGTGTACGTGTACCCGGGCTGGACCCTCGACCCCGCCGCGTAACTGTCCACCCGGGATGTGGCACCCGTACCGTGCTTGTAGAGGAAGTGGTAGTCGCCCGCAGGCAGTTGGAGCCGTGCCTTCGGGTAGCTCCGGCCACTGGCCTTGCAGGCGAGCCGGGGACCGGCCAGGGCGCTGTAGCGCTTGCAGTCGCCGCAGGGCTTCAGCGTGACACTGCCGGTGACCGGCCCGGTGTAGAGGACCTCGACCGCGTTGGGCGCGTCATTGCTGATGACGAGCTCCATCCGGGCCCCGCCGGGCCGCCCCGACGGCGGCAGCCGCTTGCCCGCCGCCGGCCGGTCATCGGCGATCTCGGCGGCGATCGCGATCTTCCGGGCCTGCGCCGCCCGCCCGTCGCCCTTGTAGGAACGGGCGAACCCGGCCAGCGTCGTGCGGGCGTCGCCGAACTTCTTCTCCTTGAACTGGTCCACCCCGCAGGCGTACACCCCGTCCTGGATCGCCTTGCCCGCCTTGGCGCCCAGCCCCGGGACGCTCTCGGCGGGGAGGGCGGAGACCGTGGAGCTCAGGCCCCGCAACGCCTCGGTGGCCGCACACGGATCGCCGCCCTTCACCTCGGCGACGCGCCCGTCGATCCGCCCGCCGATCGCCGGCCCCACCTGCCGCGCGGACGCGGACTCGGGGAACGTACGCAACAGCTCACCGAACTCCGCCGATCCTCCCGCGGTAGCCCCGCCCAGACGCGAGACGCCGCACCCGTACAGCGACTCGGCGAGCGGCTCGTCGGGCCATCCGGCGAGCTCGCCCAGCAACTTGTCGCCGACCGAGCCCGGCAGCGTCCGCAGATAGGTCAACGGCTCGACGGCCTCGCAGTGCTGCTTCCCGGCGTACGGGGAGGAGACCGCGTCGTAGTACGCCTTCAGCCGGTCCGGGACCAGCTTCGCGGCCCGGGAGTTCGGGTGGTCCCGGTCGAGCGCGCGATAGACGCCGAGGGCCTTGTCGTACTCGCCCTTCGCCGTCCCGAACGGCTGCTGCGACGCGGCAGCCACCCGCCGGTCCCCGCCCTCCAGCCGGTCGAGCAGCATCTCCTCCCGCGCCTCGTCCCGCGCCGACCCGTACGCCACGGCCCCACCGGCCGGGACGGCCAGCAGCACGACACCCAGCCCGGCGGCCACCACAGGCCGCCAGGAACCACCGAGCGCCGCACGCAGGGCGATCCGGCCTCCGTCGGCGGCGGCCAGCACCAGCACGAGGAGGTACGCGACGAGCGCCCCCGTGGCCACCCCGTCCGGATCGGCGGGCAACGCCACGAACAGCAGCACCCCGGTGGCGGTCCAGCACCCGACGGCCCGCCCCCACCGCCCCAGCAGCGCGTAACCCAGCCCGAGGCCGGTCAGGTTGAGCAGCCCGGCCGCGACGGCTCGCAGCCCCGCCCCGGGCGGCGGCGGCCCGACGGCAGGCGGACCGGGAGGCGGCGGAGGCGGTCCGAACCCGGGCGGCCCGGCAGGCGGTGGCGGAACAGAACCAGCGCCTCCCGGTCCGGGTGCCGGTCCGGGCAGACCCGCTCCCACTCCCGCAGGCCCGTGCTGATCACCGGACTCCATAACGCCCCCCACCGCCGAACCTCACAGGTCGTCGCGAATCTGCCCGGGTTCACCCCGCTTCAATCACGGGCCGGACCACTACCTCCGCGACGGAGGGACACTCGTGCGCGGGGCACCGCATCACCCACGGCTCACTCGCCGACCTCGGCCATGCCGGCGGCCAGGGTGGTCCCGTCGTCGGGGTCGATCAGCAGGAACGATCCGGTACGGCGGGAGTCGGCGTAGGCGTCGAGAGCGAGGGGTTCGGCGGCGCGGACGACGACCCGGCCGATGTCGTTGGCGACGAGCCGTCCGGGGGCCGGGTGCTGGGAGAGGTCGTCCAGGGTGAGCCGGGACGGGATGTCCTCGATCACCGCCTTGACGGTACGGGTGGTGTGCTTGAGCAGGACCCGTTGCCCGGGCACGAGCGGAGTGTCCGCCACATGGCACACGAGCCCCCGCACGCTCCGGGTGAGCGCGGGCGCCGACGCGGTCGGCGCGATCAGATCGCCGCGGGAGACGTCGACACCGTCGGAGAGCCCCACGGTCACCGACTGCGGCGCCCACGCGGTGTCCACGCTTCGGCCGAGCAGGTCGATCGCCGCCACCGTGCTGGTGCGGCCCGAAGGCAGCACGGTCACCGGGTCGCCCACCCGGAGGACTCCGGCGGCGATCTGACCGGCGTATCCCCGGTAGTCGGGGTGCTCGGCGGTCTGCGGCCGGATCACGTACTGCACCGGGATGCGTGCGGGGCCGTCTGCCGGGGAGCGGACGACCGCGACGGTTTCGAGGTGCTCCAGGACGGTGGGGCCGCCGTACCAGTCCATGTGCGCGGAGGGGTCCACCACGTTGTCCCCGGCCAGTGCGGAGATGGGGATCGCGGTGAT
>NZ_JBEXSI010000088.1:0-18734 GCF_040613515.1 Streptomyces sp. NPDC006261 | reverse complement strand
TCACGATGTGGGCCCGCGTCTCGGACGGCATGATCACCGCGTCGACGTAGCCGCGCTCGGCCGCCACGTACGGGTTGAGCAGCGCGTCCTCGTACTCCGCTGCGGCTGCCGCCGCCACCCGGCCGCAGGCGGCGGAGCGGGAGTGCACGACGTTGTAGGTGTTGCCGTCCACGGAGGTGGCAACCGCGTTCACCCGGGCCTCGGCCTTCTTGCGGCCCTCGGGCAGCTTCTCCTCGGCCAGGTTGCGGTGGGCGTCGTACGCCTCCTTGCTGGCCCACTGCGAGTAGGTGACGACGAAGGAGCCCTCGAGGCCGCGGGCGCGCAGGCCCTTGAGAACGACGAGCGAGCGGAAGCCGGGGGCGTCCACGATGCCGGCCTGGCCGTTGCCGAGGGCGTCGATCAGCTCGGCCTGGTTCTCCTCCGCGACACCGAAGACGGCGATGGCGGTGTGGACGTCGACGTCCGGGCCGATCTCGACGACGCCGCCGAGCTCCGGCTGGGTCAGGACGTGGGCGACCTCGTTCTGGAGCAGGCGGATCGAGGTGGTGATCTCGCCGAAGACGGGGAGCGTACGGTGCTTGAACTCCTCGCCGGAGTAGCGCTTCTCCAGGTCCTCGCCACTGCGCCACTGGATGAAGTTGGCGGTGCCCGGGCTGTCGACGCCCGCGTGGACGGTGGAGGACATCCAGCCCTCGTACGTCGCCGCGTCGACGATCTTCGTCATCTCCTGGATCAGCTTGTCCTGCTTCTCGGGCGCGTCTGTGGTGAAGAGGTTGAGAACGGTGAGGTGCTTGTCCTCGAGGGAGATGCTGGGCATGATTCTTCGCTTCCTTTGGGTGACTACTGATGTGGCCGGAGCGGAGCGCGTCAGTTGGCGGGACCGAACCAGCGGGTGAGGGCGTCGTTCAGGGCTTCGGGCCCGGCGCCGGAGGGCGCGACCCAGGCCACGTAGCCGTCGGGTCGCACGAGGATGCCGTCCACGGGGGAGTCGCAGTCGATCTGGTCGGCGGCGACCACGTCGACGCGGTCGGCCCAGCCGGCGGCCGCCTCGCGCAGGCCGTGGTCGCCGCCGAGCTCCAGGAGCACGGCGCGCCCGGCGTTCAGCAGCGCGAAGGCGGAGGTCTTCTCGCCGTCGACGACCAGGTCACGGTCCGGCAGGCGCCGGCCGGCCAGCGGGTGGTCGCCGCCGACGTCGTGGCGGATGTCCAGACCGGTGACCATGCCGACCAGGTGGCGCCGGACGGACTCGTGGTTCTCGACCAGTTCGGCGAAGACCTCGCGCATCGGGGTGATCTCGTCGCCGCCGAGGTAGAGGATGCGCTGGGCGAGGGTGTTGGTCAGGATGCGGGCGCCGACCGGGTGCCGCTCCGAGTGGTAGGTGTCGAGGAGGCCTTCGGGGGCCTTGCCCTTGACGTCCAGCGCCAGCTTCCAGCCGAGGTTGACGGCGTCCTGGACTCCCGCGCTCATGCCCTGCGCGCCGATGGGCAGGTGGATGTGGGCGGCGTCGCCGGCGAGGAAGATCCGGCCCTTGCGGTACTCGGCGGCCTGTCGGCTGACGTCGGTGGTCGAGCTGACCCAGTGCGGCGTGGCGCCGCTGATGTCCTCGCCCGACAGCCGCTGGAAGGCCTCGGCGACCTCCTCGAAGGTGATCGGGTCCGGGCTGGTGCGCAGCGGCTCGTTCCGGTCGAAGTAGATGATGCGGCTGCGGTCCGGTCCCATCGGGAGGACCATGACCATGCCGCCGGGGACGCGCTCGCCGCTGAAGCGGGGCCGCAGAGCGATGCCCGAGATGTCCGCGAAGCGCAGTTCGAGCGTCGGCGCGGTGCCCGGGAAGTCGATCCCGGCGAGCTTGCGCACGATGCTGCGGGCGCCGTCGCAGCCCACGACATGGCGGGCGCGCAGCCGGACGGTGCCGTCGGCGCCCACGGCCTGGACGCTCACGCCGTCCTCGTCGGTCTCGATCCCGGTGACCTCGACGCCGCGGCGGACCTCGGCGCCCAGCTGCTGGGCCCAGCCGCCGAGAACGCCCTCGGTGCGGGCCTGCGGGATGCCGCGCGCTCCGTACGAACCGCCCTCGAGCACCTGGTAGTCGAGCGGAACGCCGCCGAAGTGACCGAAGGGGATGACGCCCACTTCGCCGAACCGGGTGATGAGGCCTCGCTGGGCGAATTCCTCGATGGTCCGGGCCGAGAATCCAAGCGCCCGCGACTGCTGCATCGGCTCGGACAACTTGTCCAGGACGACGACCGAGACTCCATTGAGCCTCAATTCGCCTGCGAGCATGAGTCCGGTGGGACCGGCTCCCACAACAACGACGTCCGCATCAAAGGAGTTCATTTTCCCTCTTCCCGCTGGTGTTCGGCCAGTATTGCCAAGACCCTTGGCGGCCGTAAATAGGGATCAGTGCAGGCCTTGGACAACAAATGCCAGAAGAGGCGCCGGGAACGTCAAATCTTTGACAACCGGGCTTGCCGCGGTAGGTGTCGGAGACGGCATTCTCAGAGGTATGACCTTCAATCAAATCTCCGACGAATCCTCGACCGGATCTGCGGTGGAATCCGGCGCTCAGGTCGCCTCCCTGCTCGACCGTTACCTGCTCTCCCTCGATGACGAGGAGATCGACGACGTGTGGGCGGCCGGTCTGTTCACCGAGGACGCGGTCGTCGCGTTCCCGATCAGCCGGCACACGGGCATCGAGGGCATGTCCGCGTACCACCGCGCGGCACTGTCGGCCTTCGCGGCCACCCAGCACCACGGCTCCCCGGCCCTGGTCGTACTGGAAGGCGACCGGGCCACGCTGCGCGCCAACCTGATCTCCACGC
The DNA here is from genome assembly GCF_040613515.1 of Streptomyces sp. NPDC006261. Classification (NCBI taxonomy): domain Bacteria; kingdom Bacillati; phylum Actinomycetota; class Actinomycetes; order Kitasatosporales; family Streptomycetaceae; genus Streptomyces; species Streptomyces sp. NPDC006261. The sequence goes on along the minus strand of NZ_JBEXSI010000088.1, from coordinate 15,912 downwards.
ACGTGCACCACGCGCACAACGCGCTTCCCCAGGGAAACCTGGCGCCGCTGTTCACTACGGGGACCTTCGTCAACGGCGAGGCCCGCCGCACTGCCCGGGGATGGCGGCTGAGCCTGCTGTCCTTCCGGCTGCTGTGGGCGGACGGCGCCCCGGCGCCGGCGCCCGCGGCGTGAGGTCGCCTGCCCCGGACAGCGACGCGTGCGGTGGCGCCGGGAGACTCCCGGCGCCACCGCACGCGTGTGGTCTGCGGTTGTCCTGCTCCGCGGGCGCGGCGCCCGCGGAGCGCGGCTCAGGCGTTGAGGCTCAGCACGCGGTCCACCGTGATCTCGACGACCACGCGGCCCGGCGGGTTCGGCGGGGCCGACCAGTAGCGCCTGGCGTACCGCTTCGCGCCGAGGGCGATCCGCCCGGGGTCCGCCACGACGGTGGCGGTGCCCTCGAGGGTGACCCAGGTGAAGTCCTGCACCTGGCAGAGCGCCACCCGGCCGCCGGGAGCGGCCAGCACGTTGCGCGCCTTGCGCGAGGAGATGACCGTCATGACCCGCGCGAGGCCGTCCGCCGCGTCCCAGGTGAACCGTACGGGCGCCACGTGAAGGCTTCCGTCGGGCCGGACCGTGGTGAACGCGGCGACGTGCTGCGTGTCGGTCAAGAACGCCTCGACCGAGGGCGACACCGTCACGGCGGGCGGGAGCGGCTTCGACAGCGGCATCGTGTGGGAGTCCTTACTTCCGCCGGGTTCTGGGTGCCTGGAAGCTTTCGCCGAAGCGGCTGCGCAGGCCTGGGGAGGCAGCGTGGCACAGCGAACTCGAACACCACCGGATAAACCCTGGGCGCCTGGTCGAGAGCAGCTCGCGCGGGGGCCCGCCGGAAGTAATTCAGTCGATGCTCCGGACGATGGTGAATTCGCCGTCGTCCTCGTCCGCACCGGCCAGCAGAAGCGGCGGGGCGATCCCCACCGGGACCATTCCGGAAACGGCCTCTTCTCTGTCCCGGAATTCTTCCCTGCCATACTCCATGGAGCGCCTCCTTCGTGGTAGGTCGCTCCACGGTGTCAATATTCGCTCGGGCCCCGGTCGACGGCGGATCGGCCGCCGGTCGAGCGCCGCCGAGGCCGTACGGCCTTCGGGGCCGCCTTGCGGGTGGCGCCCGGCCGCCGCCGGGCGATGCTCGGCGGTTCCTCCCCGCCGAGCGTGGCCAGTACGTCGGCGACGGTCGCGTCCTCGTCGGTGGCGGGCAGGTGGCGCAGCAGCCGGGCGCAGTGGCCGATCAGCCGGTCCGCCTCGGCGTCGGAGATCCGGGCCCGGTCGTGGACGGCGGAGAGGGCCAGCGAGCCGTCGACGCCGCGGTGGGCGAGCAGGGAGACGGGGAAGACGTTGTGCGCGCCGCTGGCGTGCACCGGCTCGAAGCGGACGCCGACGGCGGCGAGTTCGGCCCGCAGCCCCACGGACGGGCGCGGGGCGCTGTCCAGGGCGACCAGGCTCTCCAGCAGCTTCCGGCCGGCCGGGCGCCCGGTCCACTCCTGGATCTGGCCGGTCGCGACCCATTCGTACGCCGCCATGTCCAGCGCCCGGTCCCGCAGGGCCGTCAGCAGCCGGCCCAGCCGGTGTGCGGGGTCGACCTGGACGGCCATCGGCAGGCAGTTGCGTATCGGCCCGAGCAGTCGCTCCACGGCGTCCAGGGTGATGCCGCGCCCCGAGACGGTGACGCCGAAGCCCACCGGCGCGGGCCCGCTCTCCCCGGCCGCGCGGTACAGCAACAGCGCCCAGACGGCCTGCAGGACACTGGAGTCGGGCACCGCCCGGGCGGCGGCCCAGCGGTGCAACCGGGCGGCCTCGGCGGCGCTCAGCCGTGCCTCGGCGCGACCGTTGCCGCTCTCGCGGGTGCCGGGGCCGGGCAGGGCGGGCAGCACCGCGGGCGCGCCGCCGGGCACGGCCCGGGCCCAGAAGTCCCGAGCCGGGGCGGCGTCCTGCTGCTCGAGCCAGTGCGACCAGTCACGGATGTCGGGCCTGCGCTCACCCCCGGGCAGCACGCCGTCGGCGAGATAGGCCCGGCAGAACTCCTCCAAGAGTACGAACACGCTCCACGCGTCCAGCAGCGCGTGGTGGAAGGTGAGCAGTACGCGGGTGGCGGGCAGGGCGCCGCCGGGTCCGGCGTGCGGGCCGGGCGCGCTCGCGGGGACGTCGACGAGGGTGACGCGCAGCGGGCCGGGGCGGCGCAGGTCGAAGCCGCGCAGCCGGTCCCGCTCCAGCAGTTCGTCCCAGTCGGCGGTGCCCGCCGGGTGCCGGACGACCTCGGCGCGGGCGCGGGCGTGGAAGACCACGCGCGGGCTCGCCCCGGTGTCGAAGGCCGCCCGCAGCACCGTCTCGCGGTCGATGACGGACTGCCAGGCCGAGGTGAACCGTTCGGTGTCCAGCGGCCCGCGCCAGCACCAGGAGAACTGCTCGATGTGCCGGCCGGCCCCCGGGTGGTCGAGGAGGTCGAGCAGCAGGTCGTGCTGCTGCCGGGTCACCGGTACGGACGGCAGTGCCGGGCGGGCGGCGGCCGCGGCGGCCCGGGTCAGGGCGGCGCGGGTCAGGGCGGCCCGGACGGAGACGGCGCCTCGACCGGCGCTGCCCCGTACGGAACGTGGGCGACTCGGCCTCGCCATGGTCACCCTCCTCGGTGCGCGCTGTCCCCTCCTGGCACGGGCCCCCTCCGGTCACGGGGCCCCGGGGAGCGAAGTGGCGTGCCCGAGGGCGCGGTACTCCCTGGCCCATCGTGGAAGAGGGCGCTGTCGGTTGCCTGACAGAAGGCTGACGCGGCTCGGGAACCGCCGGAGAACTCCTCGGCGCGCACCTCAGCCACGAGGCCGGAGCGGTCCGGGGGCCCCTAGGGGGTGTTCGGCTCCGCCGCCGTACGGGTCATGGCGGACAGGAACCCGCGGTCGAGCATGGTCTCCACGGAGGTGTCGCCCGCCGTGCTGAGCCCCGCGTCGTGGCAGGCCACGCTGAGCACGTAGCGGCCCATGACGGGATGGGTGGCGAACCCCCACTCGCCACGCGTGGCGGAACTCCCGTCGGGGGCGAGCAACCGGCCGTCCGCCCCGAACCCGAACTCCTTGAAGCCGAGGCGCAGTCCCTGGCCGAGCGCCTTGGTGTAGGCCTCCTTGCGGGTCCACAGCTCCAGCGCGTGGGGGATGCGCCGGTCCTCGGGCAGCTCGGCGATCTCCCGGGCCTCGGCCGGTGTGAGCATCCGGGCCTCGAGCAGGTCCAGGCGTACGAACCGGTCGGCGAGCTCCACGTCCACCCCGATCCGGCCGGTCCGGCTGAGCCCCACGGCCATCAGCTCGGCGGTGTGGGTGAGGCTGAGCTCGAGCTGGTCGAAACCGCGCAGATAGGGCCGGCCGCCCAGCCGGTAGGCGAGGTCGAGGTACTCCGGCCGGGTGCCCAGGGCCGCGGCGGCCATGTACTTGGTGAACAGCCGGGAGGCGGCGAACCGGTAGCGGACGGCCGCGTCGGGCGTACGACGGTAGCGGTCCAGGTCGCGGCCCAGCAGCTCCCGCAGCCGGGGGTGGGTCAGCACGCTGGGCAGCCACTCCCCCCATGTCGTGTAGACCACCGCGTTGCCGAGCTGGGACAGGCTGTCCTGCACCCCGCGCCAGGGACCGGTCGGCCGTGGCACGTGAAGAGGTACGGCACATGTCACCTGGTCCATCGTCGTCTCCCTGCGTGTCGTCCCGCCCGGCCCGCCGTGCGGGCGCCGGGCTGCGATGGGCCGGGGCGGCGGTCACCCGCCCCGGCATGTCCCGCCGCTCCGCGTCAGCCGGCGAGCCGTGTCCCGTACAGGTCGAGGCTGCGCCCCTCGCGGCACCGTCCGAGCACCTCCGCCAGGACGGTCTGCGCCGCCTCGGCGGGCACCTCCGCCACGGTGGCGCCGAGCCTGCGGGCGATGCGGCCGAGGGCGAGCACCGCCCACGCGGGGTCCTCCAGGAAGGAGCCGTTGCCCGCCTGCCCCTCCCAGACACCGAGGCAGGCGGCGGCCGCCAGCACCAGGGCGTAGCGGTCGGCGAGCGCGCAGGCCTGCGGATCGAACGCGGCCTCCCCTGAGGGGGACAGCGCCGCGCACCGGGCGCGCAGCACCCGCAGTTCGTCGGCGAAGGTCTGGGCGAGAGCGGCGAGAGCGGCATACGCCGGCCCCCGCGCGTGCCGGGTGGCGAGCCGTTCGGCGGCCCCGATCAGCGTCGCCGTGAGCAGGTCGTCGGTGCCGAAGTGCGCGAGCCTTCGGTGGTCGAAGGGCGGGAGCAGGGCACCGGGCGTGAACAGTTCGGGCGGCGGCTCCGGGGTGCGGAACCAGGCCGTACGGGCCAGGGCCGGCAGCTGGGGCACCAGCACCGCCTGGCAGACGGCCGTGCCGGAGTGTCCAAGGCCGGCCACGGGCAGGTCCCGGGCGAGCTTCTGGAAGCCGCCGTAGAGCGGCCCGCGGTCGTAGCCCCGGGCACCGAGCACGGTGGCCAGCTCCTCCAGGTCCTCGCGCAGCAGGTCCGGCATCATGTACTTGACGGCCGCCGCGAGCAGGTAGGCGTCCTGCGGCAGCAGGCTCAGGGCGCGCAGCCCGGTGACGGCCATGGCATCGCAGGCCAGCAGATCCGCGAAGACGCCGGCGAGCACCTTGTGCCAGCGGCGCGCGGGCTGCCCGCCGGGCCGGTCCTCGATGGCCGTGCGCACGGCCTGGCGCAGGACGCTGTCGACGCCCGCGAGCACCGTGCCCGGGACCAGGCAGTGGCTGATCTGGAAGCTGCGCAGCGCCAGTGACACGCCCTCGCCCACGGAGCCCACCAGAGCGGACCCGGGCAGCGACACGTCGGTGATCTCCAGCCCGGAGAAGCGCGCGCCCCGCATCCCCGGGGTCTCCACCCGCGCCAGGCGGCGTACCTCTCCGGAGGCGGGCGGCTCGGGTCCCAGCAGCAGCACCGAGTGGGTGCGGGGACCGTCGTCGGCCGCCGTACGCGCGTACGTCACGAACACGTCCGCGCGGTCGGCGTTGATGACGGCCTCCTTGCGTCCGCCCAGGAGGAAGCCGCCGCCGGGTTGCGGGGCGGCGGTGAGCTCGTGGCGCAGCATCGCGTTGGCGTGCGCGACTTCGCGGTGCACGATCGAGACGCGTCCGCCGCCGAGCAGGACCTCGGCGAGGGCCCGGCGCTGGGGTGCGTCGCCCGCTGTCCACACGGACGAGGCGGCGAACAGCGAGGTGATCCCGAAGCCGTAGCCGAGCGCGAGGTCGCGGCGGAAGACCGGCCGCAGCACCCGGGCCAGGCCCTCCAGGTCGGTGAGCCGACCGCCGAGGTCGTGGGGGACGAACTCGGCGGCGAGCCCGGCCCCGGCGAGCAGCGCCTCGGTGGCCTCGGGGATCTCGCGGGCCTCGTCGGCGCGCAGCAGCGCCAGATACCCGTGCGGGTTGGCGGGGTCGAACGGGTCGCCGAGCGCCGCCTCCAGGCGGGCGGCGCGGTCGGGCTCGGCCGCACCACCGGCGAAGGGCCGCGCCGGCGCGGCGGCCGTGGGCGCCGGGGCCCCAGGGAGGGGAGCCGCGTCCGCGAAGGCGGTCACAGGACGCGTACCGCGCCGACGGCGTACTGCGCGGCGTGGTGCAGCACGAGCAGTCCGGCCCTGCCGAGCGCTTCGCGCACATGCTCGCCCACGGCCGGCCCGGGGTTCTCCTCGCGCAGCATCACGGTGTGCCGGGCGGTGACGTTGACGCCCGACTCGTCGGGCTCGACCGACCATTCGCCGGTGTGCGCGCTCAGCAGCGGAGAGGTGCGCGTCTGCTTGTAGAGGATCCGTCCCGCGCCCGGGAAGCAGATCCGGACCGACTCGGTGCTGTGGGCGCTGCCGTCGGTGGAGAGACTGCCCATGGACATCACCTGGACACCGGGTGCCTCCTCCACCACCTCCAGCGTCCGTACGTGCGGCAGTTCGCCGGGCCAGTCCTCGGCCCGGTAGAGGAAGTCGAAGATGAGCTCGGAGGGGCCGTTGACCCGCACGGTGTCCTCGAAGGACAGCACGAGGCCGTCCAGGCGCGTCCAGCGTTCGGCGAGGGCGGCCAGCTCGTCGAGCTGCTGACGGCAGTTGGCGCCGGCGGTCCGCTCCAGCCAGGCCACGTCGGCGGGTGAGTCCCCGGCGACGGTGAACGTGTACTCCAAGGTCACCCGGGAGCGGTCGCCGAGCGGCTGCACCGTCCAGACCCCGCTCATCGACCGGGCCGGGGCGGCGGGCAGGTCCTGGACGAACTCCACGCGCCGGGCCGCCACGTCCAGGTGGCGGGTGGAGACCCAGGAGATGATCCGGTCACCCGCGGTGGCCCACATGCGCAGGCGCTCCCGGACCCCGTCGAAGTCCAGCTGTTCCACGTGGACACAGGGCCGGAAGAACAACGGCCACCGGGTGGCGTCGGCGATCAGCCCGTACAGCACGTCGGCGGGGGCCGCCGCGGTCACCTCGTGGACCGCTCGGCGCACTCGCGCATCAGGCATCTTCCACACCCTTCATGATTCGAAGCGGCGCCTTTGGTGGGCAGGTCCGCTTCCGTCCCCGGCCGGCGCGTCGGCAGCCGACGGCCGTGTCCACGACACTGTCCGGAACCGCTCGCGATCCGCACGGGTCCTGCCGGAGCGCCGCTCGAGCCGCCCCCGTGCCCTCTCCACCGGGGTGGGGCCCGCTCCGGCGGGAGCCGACCGCGGCGCGAGGGATCGTCGACCGCCCCGGTGGACGGTGGGCCCGGCGAACTGACGTGAAGGAGTGATCGCGATGCACAGGACGACGCCCGGGCAGGCCGTCTGCTCGTGCCGGTACGTACTCGCCCTGTGGGGCGGCCTGGCCTCCCTCAGCCTGCTGTACGCACCGGGCGACCTGCCGCCGGACGGTTGTACGGAGGCGGAGGACAGGCGGCCCTAGAGAGAAGCGGGCCCGGTCGCCCGCAGCACAGCGGCCGCGTTGAACCCGCCCCGCCCGCGCGCCAGCACCAGCGCGGTGCGCATCCCGGGCAGCGCGCGCGGGCGGCCCGTGACCAGGTCGAGCGGGCAGTCGTCCGCGGCCCGCCCGGTTCCCGTGGTCGGCGGCACCACCCGGTCGCGCAGTGCGAACAGGGCCGCGGCCAGGTCCAGGGACGACCCGCCCGCCCCGAGGCGTCCGGTCATCGTCTTGGGCACCGTGACCGGCACCCCGTACGGCCCGAACAGCGCGGCGATCGCCTGCGCCTCGGCTCGGTCGGACGTCCGTTCGCCCGCTCCGTCCGCGAACACCACGTCGACCTCGCCCGCCTCCTGCCCGGCGTCCGCCAGGGCCAGTTCGGCCGCTTCCCGCAGCCGGGGCCGGTCCGGCCCGTCGAAGGTCGACGCGCAGCCGGCGACGACTCCGTAGCCGGCCACGCCGCGCCGGGCCGCCTCCCGCGCGTTCTCCAGGACCAGCAGGGCGCCGCCCTCACCCACGACGTGGCCGTCGGCCGCGTCGTCGAACGGCAGGTAGGCCCGGGCGGGATCGGCGGCGGTGCTCATCCTGCCGTCCGCCAGGTGCCCGGCCCAGGCCCACGGGCACAGCATCGAGTCGACGCCGCCGGTGACCATGAGGCCGGCCCCCTCGCGGATCCGGCGCCGGGCGCGGGCGAGCGCGTCGATGCCGCCCGCCTGCTCGCTGACGATGGTGGAACCGGGGCCGCGCAGACCGTGCCGGATGGAGATCTGCGCGGTGCCGGCGGCGGGAAACCAGGCGAAGGACTGGTAGGCGCTGACGTGCTGGGCGCCCCTGGACCACAGCGCGGCCAGCCCGCGCTGGCCGAACTCGACGCCGCCCGCCGAGCTGGCGGTGATCACCCCGGCCCCGTACTCGGACAGCGTCCGCGGGTCGCAGCCCGACTCCTCCAGGGCCTCCTTGGCCACGGCCAGCGCGATGCGGGTCACCCGGTCGGTGGAGGCCAGCAGCCTGCTGGGGATGTGCTCCTCGTCGACGAAGCCGGGGATCTCCCCCGCGATGCGCACCGGGTAGCCGGAGGCGTCGAAGCGGGTGATGGGCCCGATGCCGCCTTGGCCGCGCAGCACGGCCTCCCACCAGGCCCGGGCCCCCAGGCCGTTGGGCGCGGCGACGCCGATGCCGGTGACGAGCGCCTCGTGGGGAAGCCCGTCCCACGAGGCGCCGCCGGGCGGATGCGCCGTGGTGCCGGTGTACGGGTCCGGTACGGCCCGCGGGCTCACGCCGCCTCCTTCAGCCGCGGCCGGGTGAGGACGGTGGCACTGTGGAAGCCGCCGAAGCCGCTGGCGACGCTGAGCACGGTGCTGGTGCGGTGCTCCCTGGCGAACAGCGGCGTGTAGTCGAGGTCGCAGGCCGGGTCGGGTTCGCGCAGGTTGGCCGTCGGCGGCACGGTGTCGTGCTGGATGGCCAGGACGCTGGCCACCACGTCGAGCGCGCCGGCCGCGCCGAGCGCGTGTCCGATCATCGACTTGATGGAGCTGACCGGGATACGGCGGGCGTGGTCGCCGAGGCCGGCCTTGAGGGCGTTCGTCTCGTGCTGGTCGTTGTGCCGGGTTCCGGCGCCGTGCGCGCTCACGTAGTCGATGTCGACGGGGTTGAGCCGTGCCTCGTCGAGGGCGGCCGAAATGGCGTGGGCCATCTCCTGGCCGCCCTCGCGCAGCCCCGTCATGTGGTGCGCGCTGCTGTACGAGGCGAAGCCGGAGAGCTGGGCGTAGGGGCGGGCGCCCCGCCGGCGGGCGTGCTCCAACTCCTCCAGGACCACGACGGCCGAGCCCTCGCCGAGTACGAAGCCGTCGCGGGTGCGGTCGAAGGGCCGGGAGGCCGTGGCAGGGTCGTCGGTGCGCGGGCTGGTGAGCCGGATGCGGTCGAAGCAGGCCATGGCGATCGGGGAGATCGGAGCCTCCGTACCGCCGGCGATCATCACGTCGGCGCGGCCTTCCCTGATCAGGTCGGCGGCGTTCCCGATGGCGTCCAGGCCGGAGGTGCAGCCGCTGGAGACGAGGCTGACCGGTCCCTGCGCCCCGCTGTCGCGTGCCACCGCGGCCGCCAGCGAGCTCGGTACGAGGTAGTCGTACAGGCAGTCGACGGCCTTGGTGTGGTCGACGGCCCAGGTGCTGCCGTAGTCGCTGAGGATGGCGTACTGCGTGGCCAGGCCGGTGGTGCAGCCGACCGCGCTGCCCAGGCTCACCCCGGTGCGCAGCGGGTCGCGGCCGGCCGGGCGGTCGCCGAGCCCGCTGTCGGCGATCGCCTCGCGCGCGCTGACCAGTGCGAACTGCGCCGCCCGGTCGAGTTGTTCGGTGTCGGCGAGGGTGAAGCCGTGCGCGGCGGAGTCGAAGTCGACCTCGGCGGCGACCTGCGAACGGTAGCCGGAGGCGTCGAAGAGGGTGATCCCCCGGGTCGCGGTACGGCCCGATGTCAGCAGCGACCAGAACGCGCCGGTGCCCACCGCACCGGGCGCGATGACGCCGACCCCGGTGATGACGACACGCTTCACCGGCCGCCTCCCACCGGCAGCGCGGCGACGTGCTCCCGGCAGGCCTGTCCGATGAGCCGCGGCAGGTCGGTGTCGCCCGCGAAGAAGTGGTCGCCCTCGACGGTGCGCGCCTCGATGGTGCCGGTGGCCCACTGCTGCCAGTCCTCGAGGGAGTCGGGCGCGGCCAACGGGTCGTCGCTGCCCGCGAAGACCAGTACGGGAATGTCCACCTTGCCGCCGGTGACGGGGTCCAGGGCCGCCTCCCGCAGCGACCTGGCCAGGCGCAGGTCGTCGCGGAGCACGGGCAGGACGCTGCGGTGCCACAGCCCGCCGGGGGCCGCGGCGGCTCCGGGCGGCAGGGAGCCCAGGTGGCCCAGGAGCGGCAGCAGCTGCTCATCGCCCTGGTCGGCGGCGCCCACCAGGGCGGTCGCGATGTGCGGGGGCAGGCAGGCGCCGACCGCGAGGAACAGCGGGGGCGGTGCGTCGACGTGGGCCAGCGCCCGGGTGAGGGTGTAGGCGACGAGGGCACCCAGGCTGTGGCCGTACAGGGCGTACGGGCCGGTGTCCGCCGTCTCCACCAGGGTCGGGAGCAGGTCGGCGAGCAGGCCGGCGCGGTCGGTGACGCGCGGCTCGCGCCTGCGGCTCTCGCGGCCGGGCAGGGGGAGGGCGACCACGTCGACCGCCGGCCCGACGGCAGCGGGCCAGCGACGGTAACTCGCCACCCCCGCGCCCGCGTGGGCCAGGCAGTGGAGCGTGACCCGCCCCTGCCCCGCCTCGTCGACCGCCGTCAGGGAAGCCATCCGTCCTCCTCCTGGGAAGCTGTGTGCGGCGCGATCGCCCCCACGGCGCGGTGGTGGTCGCGGCGCGGTGGTCGTCCGGCGCCCGCTCGCGGCGCAGGCGTCCACAGCCTGAGCTTCACCCGTCCGCCTCGAGCGGTGCTCGAGGCGGGCGCCGGGGTTCCGCCCCCGGGTTCGCCCGGTCCACGTCGGCCCCTCAGGCCGCGTACAGGTCGAACGTCGAGCTCCGCCGCGGTCCGGCGACCACGTCCAGGCGCGGGTCGACGGCGAGCATCGCCTGGTGCATCCGCTGGAGCTGAGGGGAGGGCTCCACGCCGAGCTCGTCGATCAGCCGCTGGCGCAGCCGGCGGTAGACGTCGAGCGCGGAGGCCTGCCGGCCGGAGCGGTAGAGCGCCACCATGGCCTGGGAGTGCAGCCCCTCGTGCTGGGGGTGGCGGGCGATCAGGTCGGTGAGCTCGGCGATGAGTTCGACGTGCCGCCCCAGCCGCAGGTCGGCGTCGATCCGGCGCTCGCGGGCGACCAGGCGGCTCTCCTCCAGCCGCATCACTTCGATGTCGAGGATCGGCCCGACGCGTACGTCGACCAGTGCGGGCCCCTCCCACAGCGCGAGCGCCTCGCGCAGGCGCTGCGAGGTGTACTCGTCCTCGCCGTCGTCGAAGGCCTGCCGCCCCTCCGCCAACAGGCGTTCAAAGGTGTGGACGTCGACCGACTCGCTGGGGATCTGGAGCAGGTAGCCGCCGTACCGGGTGGCGAGCACGTCCTTGGCCGAGCCGGGGACGTCCGGGCCCATGGCGGTGCCGAGCATGCGGCGCAGCTGGAGGATGTAGGTCTGGAGCGTGGTCAGCGAGCTCTGCGGCAGGTCGGTGCCCCAGATCTCCTCCATGAGCGTGGGCACCGGGACGATCCGGCCCGGGTACAGCGCGAGCAGCGCCAGGATCTGGCGGGGTTTGCCTGCGGTCGGGACGATTGACATACCATTGACTTCAGCATTCAACGCACCCAGGACTTTTATCTTCATGATTCCCTCCGCACCTTGTCGGTCGCCGTCGGATCTGAGCCAATGATCGAGCCTTGTGCTGACGCCTGCCAGCCGATTTCTATCATTGGCACTGACCGCGAGCGAGGGTAACCATATCCGTTGCCCATCCGCCCGCCAGAAGTCCTTGAGCGCCCCTTGAGCGATTTCCGCAGCACCGGAGCACCCCCTCTGACGCCGCACTGACATCGAGCTGACAAAGGGACCGGCGACCAAAATCCCTCCGGGAAATCCTGTCGGCACCGGCGGCGGTGCTGTTAGCTTTCCGGCCATGGCGACGGAATCGGACGGCACGGGCACCACTGGTGGCGCGGCCCCCCTCATCCGGGGGCTGTTGGGCCGCCTGGCAGCACCTGACGGGCCGGGGCAGGCGAAGGACGGGCTCGGGTGCGGTGAACGCGGAGCCGGCGATTTCCTGCCGGATCTGCCCGATCCGAAGCTGCTGGCCCTGCTGGGCGCCTATCACTGCCGCGGGGTCCAGGTCGGTTTTCCGGAGCTGACCGACACCTCTACCTGAAACCCCCTCGAGGATTCCTCCACGACGCCCTGTGATCTGCTGGTGAATCCCGCGCCTCAGCTATGCGGCGACTAGTGTCCTCCCCGGGAGAAAAAATCCGCGGCTATTCGGAGGAAATGCCGATCCGAGGACCTGTGGCCGCAGACTCATCGAATTACCCCGTGCGAGGACGAGATGGAGTTTCGGATTCTGGGTTCGGTCCAGATCTACGACGACCACGCCGATGTGCGGATCGTTCCCACGGGGGCGAAACAGCGCGCTCTGCTGGGCGCGCTCGTGGTGAAGGCCCGCCAGGTGATGCCGGCGGACCGGCTCGTCGACGAGCTGTGGGGTGAGCACCCGCCCGCCAACGCGGCCAACGCCCTCCAGGCCCATGTGGCGCGCCTGCGCCGACTGCTGCCCGTCCCCGCGCCCGGCTCGGGCGAGCCGCACCACGAGTGGCTGGTGACCCGGCCGATGGGCTACGTGCTGCGGCTGGGCTCCACCGACACCGATGCGCAGCGCTTCCACCGGCTGGTCGCCGAGGGGCGGACGCTGGCCTGTGACGCCCCCGGCCGCGCGGCCGAGGTGCTGCGCCGGGCCCTGGCCCTGTGGCGCGGGCCGGCACTGGAGGGCAGCGGGCGCGGAATGATCTGTTCGTCCGAGGCCCTGCTGCTGGAGGAGAGCCGGCTCGTCGCCCTCGAGACGCTGTACGACGCCTGCCTGCGGGCGGGCCAGAGCGCTGAGATCACCGGCGAGCTGGAGGAGCTGACCACCGCACACCCGCTGCGGGAACGGTTCTACGAGTTGCTGATGACCGCGCTGTACCGGTGCGGGCGGCAGGCCGAGGCGCTGGGCGCGTACGACCGGGCGCGACGGCGGCTGGTACACGACCTGGGCATCGAGCCGGGGCCCGTGCTGCGCGGCCGGATGGAGGCGATTCTGCACCACCAGGACCTCTATCCGGTGACGGCGGGACGGATTCAGGCGACGGCCCGGGGGGCGGACGGCGCCCACCCCTGGTCCGACGGGGCCGCCGGGACGCAGGCGCGAGGACCGCACGAGACGCCCGTCCAGCTCGTGGGCGGCGCGCCGGGCGGCGGACCGGACAGGGCTTTCGAGGAGCCGGGCTCCGGGCAACGCCCCTTCGCCCGGAGCCCGTTCGAGGCACGGGCTGACGCGGTGAGCGTGCACGTACTGCGCGATGAGATCGCCCGGCTCGGCCGCAGCATCGAGCGGCTCTCCCAGGAACAGCAGGCTCTGGCCACCAGGGTCGACCGGCTCACGGCACGCCGCGCTTCGGGCCAGTGAGGCCCCCGGGGCCCTCACGCGCCGCGCCACCCTTCCCGCGCCGTGGCGCGCCGTCCGGCTCAGCCCGCGACGAGCCGCGCGCCTCCAGAGGCCACCGCCACGACCTCGGGACGTGTCATGAGGATCGAGCGCTGGAGCCGGCTGAGCGCCGCCGAGGGCTCCAGGCCCAGCTCCGAGACGAGCATGGTGCGCAGCCGCTGGTAGACGTGGAGCGCCTCACCGCGCCGGCCGGAGCGGTGCAGCGCCAGCATGAACTGTCCGTGCAGGCTCTCGTGCATCCGGTACTGGTTGACCAGGACCGTCAGCTCCGACAGCAGCTCGCGGTGGCGGCCAAGGCGCAGGTCGGCCTCGATGCGCTGGTCCAGCGCGCAGAGCCGGGCCTCCTTGAGCCGCTTGATCTCCATGCCGATCTGGCTGCCGGCCTGGATGTCGGTGAGGGCCGAACCGGTCCACAGCGAGAGCGCGTCGGAGAGACGACGGGCCGCCCCCGTGTAGTCCTCGGCGTCCATGGCCCGGTAGCCGGCGCCCGCTCGGCGTCCGAACTCCCGGTAGTCGACGGTGCCGCGCCGTGTCTCCAGGCGGTAGCCGCCAGGGAGGGTCACGAGGATGTCCTTGGCGGTGCACCGCTCGTTCTCGTCACGGGCCAGCGCCTCGGAGATCAGCTCCCTCAGCTGCAGCACGTAGGTCTGGAGCGTGGTGCGGGCACTGCGCGGCGGGGTCGACCCCCACAACTCCTCGGTGAGTGTCGCCACGGGGACCACCTGGTCCGCGTGGAGCGCAAGCAGGGCCAGGACCTGTCTCGGTTTGGGTGCCGTCGGTGCGATCGACACCCCGTTCTCACGTACCGACAGCGCGCCCAGCACTTCGATGTCCATGTCTCCCCCAAGGTTCGTCCACCGGCCGGTTCCGGCCTGTGTGGTTCCGCTGCCGAGGCTCATGCGTGGCCGGAACCGGCCCCACTCAATAAAAAAACAGCACGGTAGGTTTGTCAATCCTTGAGAGTTCCTCGACCCACAGAACCCACTTTCAGCCACCTCCGTTTCTACCCCTCCGCACCCGGCCTGGCTGAAAAGTTCGCAGGTGAAGGAGGGAGAAATGGAAATGAGCCCGGCCTTGGCGGAAGGCCGGGCGAAACAACGAGGCTGGAAATCGCCGCCTGGTCGCCGTGGCGGCCCGTCGGCGGCGGGCCGCCACGGCGACCAGGAAGGCGACCGGGAAGGCCAAAACAGACTATTTGGTCTGCACGGGAGACCAGGTGCTCTCCGGGTCGAGCACCTGGAGGATTTCGAGCGAGGCGATCGAGGGCAGCAGCAGCCGCCAGAACCCGCTGACCGTCCTGGGAAGGAGCCAGCAGGCGTCCCTGGAGCTCAGCACCTCCAGGCCGACCGTGGCGGCCACCACGGCGATGGCCGCCTGCTCACGCGTCACCTCTGGCCGCAGCTCGCCCCGGTCCGAGGCCCGCTGCAGGGTCTGTTCGATCCACTGCTGCCACTGTTCGCGCAGATCGGTGCCCGGTGGCCGGGCGTGCTCGCTGCTGAGCTCGAACCCGGCCCGCAGCACCACGTCCTCGGTCAGACCCCGGGCAAGCCCGTGGGTGACGTCGACGAGGTATTGCAAGGGGCTGCCGTCCGCACCCGGCCGCGGCCCCTCGGCGATGATCCGCAGCCGCGCCAGCGCGGCGCTCTCGACAGCATCGGCCAGAACTCCCTTGCTGGCGAAGTGGAAGTGCAGCGCACCGTTGCTCACCCCGGCCTGTCTGCTGATCGTGGTGAGCGAGGCTGTCCTGAAGCCGTCGCGTTCGAAGATCTCGGCCGCAGACCTGATCAGCGCCTCGCGGGTGCGAACCGCACGTTCCTGTTTGACCATCAAGTACTCCGTTATTGCGGCGGGTTGCCGTGCTTGCGGGACGGCGTGTCGGCGTGCTTGCTGCGGAGCATCGCGAGGGCGTTGATCAGCGTGGCGCGGGTCTCGGCGGGGTCGATGACGTCGTCGACGAGGCCGCGCTCGGCCGCGTAGTACGGGTGCATCAGCTCGGCCTTGTACTCCTTGACCATGCGGGCGCGCATGGCCTCGGGGTCCTCGGCCTCGGCGATCTGGCGGCGGAAGATGACGTTGGCGGCGCCCTCGGCGCCCATGACCGCGATCTCGTTGGTGGGCCAGGCGTAGGTGAGGTCGGCCCCGATGGACTGGGAGTCCATGACGATGTAGGCGCCGCCGTAGGCCTTGCGCAGGATCAGCGAGATCCGCGGGACGGTGGCGTTGCAGTACGCGTAGAGCAGCTTGGCGCCGTGGCGGATGATCCCGCCGTGTTCCTGGTCGACGCCGGGGAGGAAGCCCGGCACGTCCAGAAGTGTGATGAGAGGGATGTTGAAGGCGTCGCAGAGCTGCACGAAGCGTGCGGCCTTCTCCGAGGCGTGGATGTCGAGTACGCCGGCGAGGGAGGAGGGCTGGTTGGCGACGATGCCGACGACCTGCCCGTTGAGGCGGGCCATCGCGCAGATGATGTTGCGGGCCCAGCGCTCGTGGATCTCCAGGTATTCACCGTCGTCGACGAGCTCCTCGATCACCTTGACCATGTCGTACGGGCGGTTCCCGTCCGCCGGCACCAGGTCGAGGAGGGCCTCGGAGCGCCGGGTCTGAGGGTCGGTGCACGGCACGCACGGCGGGTACTCACGGTTGTTCTGCGGAAGCATCGACAGCAGGAACCGCACCTCGGCGATGCAGGTCTCCTCGTCGTCGTACGCGAAGTGCGCCACACCGCTCGTCTCGGCGTGCACGTCCGCGCCGCCCAGGCCGTTCTGGGT
>NZ_JBEXSI010000087.1:0-19049 GCF_040613515.1 Streptomyces sp. NPDC006261 | reverse complement strand
TCGGTCGAACTCGGTTCGGTGGGCGGGGTGTTGCCGTTGGTGTTGTCCGCGAAGACAGCGACGGCGCTACGCGCCCAAGCCCGCCGACTCCACGAACTGCTCAGCGCGCCGTCCGGATCGACCGGCTCCCCCGATCCGGCCGCCGTCACCTACACCGCCGCCCGCGTCCAGTCCGGGTTCGGCCACCGCGCCGCCGTCGTCGGCGAGGGTGAGGCGGGACTGCGTACCGGTCTCGCCGCCCTGGCCGAGGGGCGCGCCGCGACCGGCGTCTCCCAGGGCGTGGTGAGTCCGGCGGAGGAACGCCGGGTCTTCATGTTCGCCGGGCAGGGTACGCAACGACTCGGCATGGGCCAACAGCTGTACGAGCGGTTCCCGGTGTACGCGGAAGCCTTCGACGAGGCGTGCTCCGCGTTCGCCCCATATCTGGACCGGCCCTTGGCCTCCGTCGTCTTCGCGCATCCGGCGGTCGCCGAGGCGGCGGCACTGCACCGGACCGGCTTCACCCAGCCCGCGCTCTTCGCCACCGAGTTCGCGCTGTCCCAGCTCGTGCGGTCCTGGGGAGTCCGGCCGGACATCGTGCTGGGGCACTCCGTCGGCGAACTGGTCGCTGCCCATGTCGCCGGTGTCCTCTCGCTGCCGGACGTGGCCCGACTGGTCGCGGCCCGCGGGCGGTTGATGCAGTCACTGCCGGCCGGCGGCGCCATGGTCGCCGTACGGGCGGGTCTGGCGGACGTGGAACCGCTGCTCGCGGACCTGGCGGACGAGGTGGGTATCGCCGCGGTCAACGGTCCCCGGTCGGTGGTCGTCTCCGGCGCGAGCCAGGCGGTCTCTTCCGTGGTCGAGCAGCTGCGCGCCGCCGGTCACCGGACCACCGCGCTCACCGTCAGCCACGCGTTCCACTCGCCGTTGATGGCACCGGTCCTGGACGAGTTCAGGACGATCGCGCAGGGGCTGACGTACCGGCGACCGGTGCTGCCGATCGTCTCGAACGTGACGGGCCGGCTGGCGGAGGCGGCGGAGGTGATGTCCCCGGACTACTGGGCGGAGCACATACGGCGCCCGGTCCGCTTCGCGGAAGGCATCGCCGCGGCCCGCGCTGAAGGGGGCCGGCACTTCGTGGAGATCGGCCCCGACAGCACACTGTCGTCCATGGCGTCGGCCGTGCTCACCGGTCCCACCGAGGACCGGCACGCGGACGGGGCGCCGGGCCGTCCCGCGGTCGTCCCGCTCCTGCGCGGTGGCCGCGACGAGGCGCGGGCCGTGGCCGACGGGCTCGCGGCGGGCTTCACCGCCGGGCTCGACGTGGATTGGCCCGCTGCGGCAGCCGCCTGGGGCGGCGAACTGACCACGCTGCCGACCTACCCCTTCGAGCGCCGGCGGTACTGGCTCAACCCGACCGAACCCGGAGACGGGCACCCGGCCGCGGCGACGGGACCGGTCGGTCCGCGTGCGGGAAACCACCCCGTACTGAGCGGACCGCTGGATCTGCCCGGCTCCGGCGAGCTGGTGTGGTCCGGCTACCTCGACCCGGCGCGGCTTCCCTGGCTGACCGAACACGTCGTGGCCGGACGCGGCCTGGTGCCGGGGGCCGTGCTCGCCGAACTGGCCTGCCAGGTGGCACGGGACGCGGGCTGCGCCCGGGTGGAGGAACTGGTCCTGGAGAGCCCGCTCGTCCTGTCCGACGGGGCGGTCGAACTCCGGTTGGTGGCAGGCGCCGCGGACGCTTCGGGCCGTCGCCTCCTGGCCGTCCACGCGCGGACGCCGGACGCCGTCGATACCGACTGGAGGACCACGGCCACCGGCATACTGGCCACCGCTCCGTCCGGCACGACCGTCCCGGTCCCGCCGGCCCTGTGGCCGCCGGCCGATGCGGAGCCGCTCCCGCTGCACCACGAGAGGGACTACGCCGCCCTCGCCGCCCGCGGGCTCTCCTACGGTCCCGCGTTCCGTGGGCTCCGCGCCCTGTGGCGTACGGCCGACGGCATCTGCGCCGAGCTCGAACCGCCCGCCGCCATCGCCTCGCAGACCTCGCTCTTCGGCCTGCACCCCGCCCTGCTCGACGCGGCCCTGCACCCCGTCGAACTCCACGGCCTCGCGGGCAAGGCGGGCGCGCGCGCCCTCCGTGTCCCCTTCACCTGGCGAGGCATGACCCATCACGCGGCCGCGAACACCAAGCGGCTGAGGGTGCGGCTGACACCGGTGGGAGAGGACGAGGTCGCGGTGGAGTTGTCCGACACGGACGGCAATCCGGTCCTGTCGGTCGAGGGGCTGAGCCTGCGCTCGCCCGCACCGGCGGACGACAGCCGGCTGCGGCAGCTGAGATGGACGGCGACCGACCGGCTCTCCGATGACGAGCGGCCCGAACGCGAGGTGGAGCCCGAGCGGTTCGTGCTGATCGGTCCGGGCGGCACCGCGACGCATCCGGCGTCCGACGCTCTGCGCTCCCTGGACGCCGAGCACTGCTCCGACGTCGCGCAGCTGGTCCGGCAGGGCGCAGTCCCCGACACGGTGGTGGTCCCCTGCCCCGCAGGCGCGATGGGCGAGGTCGGCGAGGTGGTCGCCGGCGTCCTGGCCGTCGTCCAGGAGGTGCTCGCCGAACCAGCGCTCGCGCGGTGCAGGATCGTCGTGGTGACGCGCCACGCGGTCGGCACCGGCGAGGACGATCCGGCCCGGGACCCGGCGGCGGCTGCCGTCTGGGGGCTGGCCCGCTGTGCGCAGCAGGAGGAGCCGGGGCGGGTACAGCTGGTGGACCTCGACACGAGCCGGGAGTCGGCCCGGTCGCTGGGGCGCGCCATTGCGTCCCGCCTCTCCCAGGTCGCTCTGCGGCAGGGGGCGTGGCTCACCCCGGAGCCGGTTCCCCTTACCGGCCGGCTGCTCGACGTACCGGCCGGAGAGGGAGCTTGGCGGCTGGACTTCGTCGGCCGGGGAACCCCCGGCGACCTGGCTCTGGTGGACTGGCCGGAAGCCGA
Organism: Streptomyces sp. NPDC006261; assembly: GCF_040613515.1. NCBI lineage: Bacteria > Bacillati > Actinomycetota > Actinomycetes > Kitasatosporales > Streptomycetaceae > Streptomyces > Streptomyces sp. NPDC006261. The sequence continues at coordinate 16,080 of NZ_JBEXSI010000087.1, read as the reverse complement.
CGCACCCCTCCGCGAGGGCCAGGTGCGGGTGGCGCTGCACACCGCCGGCGTCAACTTCCGCGATGTGCTGCTTACCTTGGGTGTCGTCGAGCCCCGGGCCGGCGTGCCCGACGGCGAGGGGCAGCAGAGCGTGGAGGGCGCGGGCGTGGTCGTGGAGACCGGCCCCGGCGTCGGCGGGCTGCGTGCGGGAGACCGTGTGATGGGCCTGTTCGACGGGATCGGACCGGTCTCGGTGACCGACGAGCGACTGCTCGCCCCGGTCCCGGCACACTGGTCCCTCGCCGAGGCCGCCGCCGTACCGGTGGCCTACCTCACCGCCTACTACGGGCTGGTGGAGCTGGGGCGGCTGCGAGCGGGGGAGCGGGTCCTCGTGCACACGGCGACCGGTGCGGTCGGCTTCGCCGCCCGGCAGCTCGCCCGGCACGTGGGTGCCGAGGTCTTCGCCACCGCGAGTCCGGCGAAGTGGCCGGTGCTGCGGTCCGCGGGATTCGACGCCGACCACATCGCCTCGTCCCGGGACGACGCGTTCGAGAGCGCCTTCTGCGCCGCGTCCCGAGGCGCGGGCATGGACGTGGTGCTGAACTCGCTGGCCGGCCCGCTCACCGACGCGTCCCTGCGAACCCTGGCCCGGGGCGGACGGTTCCTGGAGATGGGGAAGACGGACCAGCGCGACCCCGGCGAGGTGGCCGCCGCGCACGGCGGCGCCGCCTACACCGCCTTCGACATCCGGCAGGCCGGGCCCGACGGTATCCGGCGGATGCTCGCCGAGCTGCTGCGGCTCTTCGAGGACGGGACACTGACCCCGCCGCCGGTCACCCTGCGCCACCTCCGCGACGCTCCGGCCGCCTTCCGGTATGTGGCGGAAGCGCGCCACGTGGGCAAAGTGGTCCTCACCGTCCGGGACTTCGAGACCGACCGCGCGGTACTGGTCAGCGGCGGTCTGGGCACGCTGGGCGGGCTCGTCGCCCGGTACCTCGTGACGCGCCACGGGGTGCGCGACCTGGTGCTGACCGGCCGGCGGGGCCCCGCGACCCCCGGCAGCGCCGCACTGGCCGCCGAACTACGCGGACTGGGAGCGCGCGTCACCGTCGCGGCGTGTGACGCGGGAGACCGCGCGGCGCTCGCCGCACTCCTGGCCGGGCTGGCCGAGCGGGGCATCCGGATCGGTTCGGTGGTGCACGCCGCAGGCTCGACCCAGGACGCGGCGATCGGCTCGCTGACCCGGGACGACGTGACGGATGTGGTCCGGGGCAAGGCGGTGGCCGCGCTCAACCTGCACGAACTGACCGCGGACCTCGGCCTGTCGTCCTTCGTCCTGTTCTCCTCGGTCGCCGGGGTGACCGGCTCGGCGGGCCAGGGCAACTACGCCGCGGCCAACGCCTTCCTGGACGCCTTGGCCGAGCATCGCCGGGCCCGGTCGCTCCCCGCCCTGTCGATCGCCTGGGGGCTGTGGGAGCCGGCGAGCGGCATCACGGGGCGGCTGCGTGCCCAGGACCACGAACGGCTCGCCCGACAGGGCATCCTCGCTCTGTCGGCGGAACGCGGCCTGGCCCTCCTCGACGAGGCGCTCGCCCACGGCGTACCGGCCGTCGTCGCGGCCCGCCTCGACGCGCCCCGGCCACCTGCCCGCGCGAACGGCGCCACGGCAGCGGCCGACACCGGCAACGGTGGGGGCACCGCCCGGTCGGCCACCCCCGAGCGGCGCGGGTCGCTGCTCGAACTGGTACGAGCCGAAGCCGCCTCCGTACTCGGACACGACTCGCCGGAGGCTGTCGCACCCGACGCGCTCTTCCCGCAACTCGGATTCGACTCGCTCGGGGCGATCGAACTGCGTAACCGCATTGCCGCGGCGACCGGTATTCCGCTGCTGGCCACGCTCATCTTCGACTTCCCGACCCCCAGCGCGCTGGCAGATCACCTGCGAAAGGAGCGCCCCGACTGGTCGGAGGAACCGGAAAACGGCGGGAAAGCGACCGGGGCGAGCCTCCGAAAGGCCGGTAGTGCACACGCCGACCACCGAATCGACGACGCGTCGGAGGCCGGCCATGACCACTGAAGCGGGCCGCTGGACGATGTCCTTCAATCCGGGCCGGGACAAGCGATTCCGACTGGTCTGCTTCCCGCACGCCGGCGGTTCGGCCGGCGCCGTCTTCCCGCTGGTGCGGGCCGCGCCGCCCGGTCTGGAGGTGGTAGCCGTCCAGTACCCGGGACGCCAGTGGCGTCGCACGGAGCCGGCCGTCACCGACATCCGCGGTCTGGCGCGCGGCGCGGCCGATGCCCTGCTGGCCGAGCGGCACCTGCCGACCGCCGTCCTCGGGCACAGCATGGGCGCGCTGGTCGCGTTCGAGACCGTACGGCTGCTGGAGGCGGAGCGGCCGGTGGCCGTCAGCCACCTCTTCGCGTCGGGCAGTCGGGCTCCGTCCCGCCCGGCGTCGGAAGTCCGGCCTGAGCGGTGGAGCGACGAAGGGATCATCGCCGATCTGCGCGCGCTGGGCGGGACCGGGGACCAGCTCGTCTCCGACGAGGAGGGGCTGCGGTCCGCCTTGCCCGCGCTGCGCGACGACTACCGGGCACTGGCTGCCTACCGCTCGGCACCCGAAGACCGCGTCAGGGCGCCGCTCACCGTGCTCGTCGGCCGCGACGACCCCAGGGCCGGGCCGGAGCACACCGCCGGCTGGCAGCCGCACACCGACGCGGCATTCGATTTCCGGGTCTTTCCCGGTGGTCACTTCTTCCTGAATGAGAACGCTGCCGAGCTGCTGGAACTCGTCCAACGAAGCCTTGTTGTGCCGCATCGCCCGTGAGACGCTTTCCGGCGTCACCGAAAACGTCACATTTCATGACGTGAGAATGCAGGGAAAGGAATCGGAGAAACGATGTCGAATCCGTTCGAGGATGAAAACGCGTCGTACGTCGTATTGGTCAACGGCGAACTGCAGTATTCGCTGTGGCCGGTGATCATCGACATTCCCGATGGCTGGCACTCGGTGTTCGGCGAGGCGGAGAGGAGCGCGTGCCTCGAGTACATCGACCGGCACTGGACGGACATGCGGCCCAAGAGCTTGGTGGACGCGATGAGCGCGGCGGCCGGCGACACGGTCCGCCGAGCCGAGTGATGGGTCCGGCCCGCGCGGAACGTGCTGCCCTGCCCCGCCCGCGGGTCCGGCCTGATCTGGACGGCCTGCCGCTGTTCCGGGGGCGGGCCGCCGAGGCCGGGATGATCGGCCTGGACTGCAACGAATCGCCGTTCCCGCCGCCCGCCGCCATCTCTGCCGCGATATCCGCCGCCGGAGAGCTGAACCGCTACCCCGACAACGCGTCCGTCGACCTCACGACCCGACTCGCCGAGCGGTACGGGGTGCCCTCCGCCGGCCTCACGCTCGGCGCCGGTTCGGTGGACCTGTGCGTGCGGCTGATCCAGATCACCTGTGGGCCGGGAGACGAAGTGGTCATCCCCTGGCGTTCTTTCGAGGTCTATCCCGCCATCGCCCGCACGGCGGGTGCCGTGGTGCGGAAGGTCCCGCTCACCGCCGAGCACGCCGTCGACCTGCCCGCCATGGCCGCGGCCGTCACCGACCGAAGCCGGCTGGTCTTCGTGTGCTCGCCGAACAACCCGACCGGGGCGGCGGTGACCCGCACCGACGTGGAGCGGTTCCTCTCCGAGGTCCCGCCGGACGTCCTGATCGTCCTGGACGAGGCGTACGCGGAATTCACCACGGGGGACGCCGACCCGCTCGACGGATTCGGTCTGGTGCGTGAGCTGCTGGGGCAGGGCTGGACCAACGTGGTCGCGCTGCGCACCTTCTCCAAGGCGTACGGACTGGCCGGGCTGCGGGTCGGCTACTGCCTGTCCGCCACCCCGGTGGCGGAACTGCTGGGCCGGGTCGCGGTCCCGTACGCGGTCGCCACCCTGGCGCAGCGCGCCGCGCTCGCGGCACTGGAGTGCGAGCAGGAGGTACGCAACCGCTGCGGGCACCTCGTGCGGGAGCGGGAGCGGATGCGGACAGCACTGCTCGACGGCGGCTGGAACGTGCCGGTCAGCAGTGCCAACTTCCTGTGGCTGCCGCTCGGTTCGATCGCGGTACCCTTCGCGGCGCACTGCCGGGGGCAACGGATCCTGGTCAAGGCGTTCCCCGGCGAGGGGGTGCGGGTGACGGTCGGTGCGGACGCCGAGAACGACGCGTTCCTGGCCGCAGCGCGGCAGTTCGTCCCCGCCGATACGGCGGACACCGCCCGTCGGGCCTCGTTCGGCTGAGGAGGAAGCGTCCGACACGTCACCCCTGACTTCAACCGATAGTTGACAACCAGCAGTTGATGTCGTCAGTATCCTCCCATGATCGATCATGCGGAGGGCCCCGACGCCCTGAACCGCCCCGAGGACCCCGACCACGCCCGCGCCCGCCGGGAGCATGTGGCGCTGCGTCACGTGGCCGAGCGGGCGGCCGGCACCGACGCGCCGGATCCGGCGCGTCGTCCGACGGCCCAGGAGGCCGTCCACCTCATCGCCTCCTGGGCCGGAGGGGCCGGGCGGGATGGCGGTGCGGCCGAGATAGACCGGGCCGACGTCATGGCAGCCCTGACGCTGCTCCCGCGAGCCCGTGCCGACCTGGACGTACTGGAGGCGAGCCTGCTGTTCGTCGCCAGGGACCTCGGGCTGACGTGGCAGGACATCGCCTACGGTCTCGGACTCCGGTCCCCCCAGGCGGCGCAGAAGAGGGCCGGACGCGGCGTCCACAGCCCGGGCACGACCTCACCGGCCGGCCCCACGGCCCCAGCCGCAAGCGAACTCAAGGGTGAATGTGAACACTGAACTCGCGGTGGAGACCACCGGCGTGGTCAAGTCCTTCGGGGCGACCAAAGCCGTCGACGGCCTCGATCTGTCCGTCCCGGCCGGCGCCGTCTACGGGGTCCTCGGACCCAACGGCGCGGGCAAGACCACGACCCTGCGCATCCTGGCGACGCTCCTCGCCCCCGACTCCGGCAGCGCGCGGGTCTTCGGCCACGACGTGGTCCGCGAGGCGAACCGGGTGCGGGAGCGGATCAGCCTGACCGGCCAGTTCGCCAGCGTGGACAACGACCTCACGGGCGTGGAGAACCTGGTGCTCCTCGCCCGGCTGCACGGCTACCGCCCGGCGGCCGCCCGGGAACGGGCCCGTGACCTGCTGGAGGCGTTCGACCTGGTCGAGGCGGCGGAGCGCCCGGCCCGGGGATACAGCGGAGGGATGCGCCGCCGGCTCGACGTGGCCGCCGGGCTCATCGTGCGGCCCCAGTTGATGTTCCTGGACGAGCCGACCACGGGACTCGACCCGCGCAGCCGCAACGAGGTCTGGGACATCATCCGGGCCACCGTCCGGCGGGGTACGACCGTCCTGCTGACCACCCAGTACCTGGAAGAGGCCGACCAGTTGGCGCAGCGCGTCGCGGTGATCGACCACGGAAAGCTCGTCGCCGAGGGCACCCCGGACGAGTTGAAGCGGTCGGTGGGACGCGGCTCCCTCCGCGTCGAGCTGCGGGACCCGCGCGACCTGCCCGAGGCGAACCGCATCCTGGCCGGCGCCCTGGGGGCGTCCGCCGAGATCACCGGCCGGACCGAACTCACCGTACGCGGCACCGATCCGCGGAGTGTGGCACGCGCACTGGGTGAACTCACCCAGACCATCGAGGTGGACGACTTCTCCATGGACCGCCCCAGCCTGGACGAGGTGTTCCTCGCCCTGACCGGGCGCCCCGCGGTGTCCGAGGTCCCCCCGGCTCGCCGCCCCGGCCGCAAGCCGGGCTCCAAGGACGGCGGACCCGGCCGCCGAGACGCCAAGGCGAGCCGCCCCAAGGGCCGCCGCGCCGGTACGACCGCTCCGACGACCGAGGAGACCCGATGACGACCGCCACGCTGCCCACCGAGGCGGACGAGAGGCTGCGCCGGGTCCTCGGCGAGGACACTCGCCCCGAGCGGCGCCCCGGCGCCCTGTCCACGTCGCTGGCCCTCGGCTGGCGGGCCCTGGTGAAGATCAAGCGCTCGCCGGGACAGATGTTCAACGCGACCATCACCCCGGTGATGTTCATGCTGATCTTCACCTACCTCTTCGGTGGTGCGATCTCCGGAAGCAGCCGTGAGTACCTGCAGTTCCTGCTGCCCGGAGTCCTGGTCCAAGGCGTGCTGTTCATCTCCACGCAGACCGGCGTGGCGCTCACCACCGATCTCCAGCAGGGCATCTTCGACCGCTTCAAGTCACTGCCGATGTGGCGGCCCTCACCGCTGACGGGCGCGCTGATCGGCGACGTGGTGCGCTATCTGATCTCGTCGGTGGTCGTGGTCGCGGTCGGACTCGCGCTGGGCTTCCGGCCCGACGGCGGACTGCTGGGGGTCGTCGGCGGTGTGCTCCTCGCCGTCCTCTTCGGATTCTGCGTCTCGTGGATCTGGACGTTCCTCGGCCTGGTGCTGCGCACCCCGCAGGCCGTCTCCGCGCTCGGCATGATGCTGCTGTCGTTGCTGACCTTCGCCAGCAACATCTTCGCCGAGCCGACCACCATGCCCGGGTGGCTGAAGGCGTTCGTCGACATCAACCCCATCGGCTACGTGGTCACCGCGTCCCGCTCCCTGATGAGCGGCGACGGCGCGGCCGACGTCGGCCCCGCGCTCATCTCCTGCGCGGTGCTGCTGGTCGTGTTCGTGCCGCTCAGCCTGATGCGCTACAACAAGAGCGAATAAGTAGAAGGCGGAATTCTTTCCCCGCGCTGCGGGCTGCTCCCCCAGGAGAATTCGAACATTTGCCGCCGGTGTGGACCATGGATAACATCGTCCGCACCGCACCGGAAATCGTTTGAAATCTCTTGGGGGATTGCCGTGCTCAACAGCGAGAACGCCCGGACCGACATCCCTGAAATCGCCATGATCGACCCCGGCGTGCTGAAAGATCCGATCGCCGCCTACGGTGAGGCCAGGGAGCGGTCCCCCATAGTGCGGCTGATGGCACCCGGATTCGGCTCGATATGGGCGGTCACCCGCCATGACGACGCCAGGGCCGTACTCAACGATCCACGCCTCGCCATGACCGCCGACAGCTGGAACCAGCGCATACCGGATGACATCAAGCCGTACATGCTGACCATGTCGCACATGGACGGCGCCGACCACGGCCGGCTCCGCAAGCTCGCCGTGCGGGCCTTCACCGCCCGCCGCGTCGCCGCCCGCCGCGAGATGATCCGGCGGAGCACCGAGCGGCTGCTCGACGCCCTGCCCGGCCATGCCGAGGACGGCGCCGTCGACCTGCTGGAGCACTTCGCCCGGCCACTGCCCACCTTCGTCGTCGGCGACGTGATGGGCATCCCCGAGGCGGACCGGCCCCTGTGGCGCGCCTACGTCGGTCGGATGAGCTCCGGCGCGACCTACGACGACGCCCTGCGCGACGCCGTCGAGGGGGCCAGGCAGGTCGTCGCGCTGCGCCGCGAGAAGCCCGGCGACGACCTCGTATCCGACCTCCTCCAGGCGCAGGCCGAGTCCGCCGAGAAGATCACCGACACCGAGCTGATCACCATGGTGTGGCACACCGTCTTCGCAGGTCAGGACAACCTTGCGAATTTCATCGCCAACTCCGTGGTGGCTCTGCTCTCACACCCGGAGCAACTCGCCGCCCTGCGCGCCGACCCGGGTCTGATGCCGCGTGCCGTCGAGGAGCTGATGCGCTGGCGGCCCCCGCTGCTGCTGACCGCCATCCGCTATGCCCTGGAGGACTTCGAGCTGTGCGGCGCGCCGGTGAGCCGGGGGGACTCCGTGGTGGCGGTGATCGCCTCGGCCAACCGCGACCCGCGGGTCTTCGCCGACCCGGACACACTCGACATCACCCGGCTCGCCGGCACCGCGGTCCAGTTCGGCTTCGGCCACGGCCCCCACTACTGCATCGGCGCGACACTGGCCTCGGTGGAGGCGGAGGTGGCGCTCGGCGCACTGCTGGACCGGTTCCCCGGCCTCGCGCTGGCCGTCCCGCCCGAGGAGGTGCCGAGGCTGCCCAACCCCGGCAGCTGGCACCTCACCGCCCTCCCGGTCACCCTCTGAGCCGCACACCGAAAACCAATCCGTGGATGCGCAGAATCGACCGGCACGGCATTCAGCAGGTGTTCGAGTGATTCATTGACGGCACTCCGGGAAAACCATAGATTGACGACTGCCCGAATTACCCGCCTCTCCGAAGGTGATTCATTGCACCACTGCCGAGAGTTTCGGCAGGTGAGAGAGGTGCCGTGGGAATCGGGCTATGCGGGGGAGGTGAAGCGATATGCGTTACCTGCACTGAAAGTAGAGACGAGACCACAGGCCGTAGTCCGGCATCGACCAACGTGCCGGACTACGGCGCTGTTGACGGGGGTTTCAGAATGGCAGGGCCCGAAGAAACCGATATGCCGGGCTTGATCGCACACGCCGAGGAATTCATTCGGCTGTACTGCGCGGAGAACACTGACGAGCGCTCGCCCGCCGACCGCCTGGCGGAGATCCGTCGCGAGATCCACCAGTCCGGCAGCTATGTGCACACCGCCCGGGAACTCGCCTTCGGCGCCCGGGTCGCCTGGCGCAACAGCAGCCGCTGTATCGGCCGACTGTACTGGCCCAGCCTGGTCGTGCGGGATCTGCGCCACGTACGGAGCGCCGAGGACATCCACCGCGAGTGCGTCGAACACCTGCGGCTCGCCTACAACGGTGGCCGGATCCGCCCCATGATCAGCGTCTTCGCCGCCGACGGCCCGGACGGCGCCGGCCCGCGCATCCACAACCCGCAGCTCATCCGGTACGCCGGCTACCGCGGACCGGCCAGCCGTATCACCGGTGACCCCGCCTCCGCGGACCTCACCGACCGGATCCGGGCGCTGGGCTGGCCTGGCGGCCCGGGCACCCGCTTCGACGTGCTGCCGCTGCTCGTCCACACCCCGACGGATCGGCCCCGTCTCTTCGCCCTCCCGCCCGACGCCGTGCGCGAGGTCCCCCTGCACCACCCCGACCACCCCTGGTTCGCCGAACTCGGTCTGCGCTGGCACGCGCTGCCGGTCATCTCCGACATGGTGCTGGAGATCGGCGGCCTACGGTACGGAGCCGCCCCCTTCAACGGCTGGTACATGGGAACCGAGATCGGCGCCCGCAACCTCGTCGACCAGCACCGCTACGACCTGCTGCCCGAGATCGCCGACCGGATGGGCCTGGACCGCAGCACGGACCGGACCCTGTGGAAGGACCGCGCGCTGGTCGAACTGAACGTGGCGGTGCTCTGGTCCTTCGAGCGGAGCGGCGTCACCATCACCGACCACCACACCGAGTCGGAGCGGTTCCTGCGCCACCTGCGCCGCGAGGAGAAGGCCGGACGCACGGTGCCCGCCGACTGGTCCTGGATTGTGCCCCCGGTCTCCGGCGGCGTGACCCCCGTATTCCACCGCTACTACGACGACCACGAGTCCTCGCCCGCCTTCCTGCCACCACCGGCCATCGGCCGCTGCCCGGTCACCGGACACGCTCCGGCGACCGGGGGCGAGCGGACCGGACCGGACCCACAGCCGCCTGTCAGCGTCGGCGCCAACACCGGAGACAGCCGTGACCGTATCGTCCGCCCCTGAGCACACCGACCCCCTCTTCAGCCCTCTCGACCCCACCGTCCTCGCCGACCCCTACCCCGTCTACCGGCGCCTGCGTGAGGCCCAGCCGGTCTACTGGCACGCCGGCCTCGACTCCTGGCTGCTGACCCGGCATTCCGACTGCACGGCGGTCCTGCGCGAGGCCGGCCGGTTCAGCACCGACTTCCGGAAGATCGGCATCCCCACCCCGCCGACCCTGCTCAGCCTCCAGACCCTCGACCCGCCGGACCAGACCCCGCTGCGCCACCTTGCCCTCGACGCGGTACGCGCACAGGACCTCGACGCCCTGCGCAAGGAACTCACCTCGTTCGCCGACCAGTTGCTCGACGGACTGGCCGGACGGGAATCCTTCGACTTCATCCACGACTACGCCGATGTGTTCACCCTGCGAGCCATCACCCGGTTCATCGGCGTCGAACCACCCCGGACCGACGAGGCGTTCGCCCGCTTCAACGACGACCTCGACCACAGCATGGACGCCCAGCTCGACCCCGACGCGGAGGAGCCCGGGCTGCGCGCCCGTGCCCACTTCAACGGCCTGGTGCGCGACTGGCTCGCCGCCCCCGGCCCGCACGGGGTCCTTCCCGAGGTGGTGCGGCGGCTGCCCGGGTCCGGGGTGGAGGCCGATGACGTCCTGGTCAACTCGGTACGCGCCTTCTTCCACGCCGGCTTCGAGGTGCCCAGCCGCTTCCTCGGCAACGCCCTGGCCGCCCTGCTCACGACGCCCGGCGCATGGCAGCAGCTGGTCCGCGGCGAGGTGGGTATCGACACCGCCGTCGAGGAACTGATCCGTTACGTCGGTCCGGTCCAGGCGCTGGCCCGCGCCTGCGTCGAGGACACCGAGCTGGGTGGGGTGAACGTCAAGGCGGGCCAGGTGGTGACCGCGCTGATCGGCGCGGCCAACCGGGACCCCGACCAGTTCCCCGACCCCGAGACCCTGCGGCTGGACCGCAAACCCAACAACCACCTGGGCTTCGGCCGCGGCGCGCACTCCTGCCTCGGCCTCAACGTGGCCCGCATGGAAGCCCATGTGACGCTCGGCGCCCTGCTGCGGCACCCCGGTGTCCGCCCGGCGGGCGAGCCGGTGGTCCGGCCCAACGGCACGCTGCGCGGGCTCTCCCGGCTGCCCCTCACCTGCGGTTGATCCGAAGGAGTATCGGCAGCGATGGAGACCGCGAACGGGATCAACGAGACAGCTATGGAGTCGCCCCCGTCGGCCCAGGACGCGGGCGCCGCCCGCCTGGCCGCGCTGGCCACCGGCCTGGGCTTCGGCGACCGGGGCGGCGTCTGCACCGACGCCTTCCGCGACATGACCCGTTCATGGGGCGCGGCCACCGCCACGGAGCTCGCCGAGTCCGACGTGTCGTCCGACGGCTCGCCGCTGGAGTTCGCGGTCGGCTTCGACGACGATCTCGCCCTCCAGTTCGCGGTGGAGGCCCTGAGCCCCGGAGACCGCCCGGTCGACCGGACCGTCTCCGCCCGTGCCACCATGGACCGCCTGGTCCGCCGGCACGAGGCGGACGAGCGGCGATGGGCGCAGGTCGCCGACCTGTACCTGCCGGAGAAACCCGCCACCGAACACGTCGCCATGTTCGGCGCCGAGGTACGACAGCACGGGGATCCCCAGTTCAAGGTCTGGTTCTATCCGGCCGTGGGAGGTCCCGACCGGGCCGCGGAGCTGTGCGAACAAGGCCTCGCAGCCGTCGGCCTCGGCGCGGCGTGGACCGCTGTGGCCGACCACATGCCGCGCGGCGAACGGCTCGACCGGCCGGTGATGTTCTCGCTCGACCTCTCGGCGGCCCCCGAGGCGCGGGTCAAGCTGTACTTCCGGCACTACGCCACCGATGCCGACCGCCTGGCCGAACTGATGGCACCGTACCCGGGGTTCGAGGCATCCTGGGTCCGCGAGTTCTGCCGTGTGATGGTCCCCGAGGCGGCCACCGACCTCTCCCCCCAACCGCCGGTCACCTGCCTGTCGTTCACCGGCACCCGCCCCACCGCCGTCGGGGCGACCGTCTATCTGCCGATGTGGACCTACGCCCCGGACGACGAGGTGGTGCGCCGCCGGATGAACGACGCCCTGGCCGCCTGCGGCCGGCCGTCCGCGCCGTACGAGCGGGCGCTGCGCGCGGTGGCGAACCGTCCGCTCGACGCGGCCCGCGGCATCCACAACTACGTGGCCTGGCGGCCGGGCCCCGGCCGCCCCCGGCTCAAGGCGTACTTCTCCCCCGAACTCCGGCACGCGGATCCGATGGCCCGGTACGGCCTCGACGCACAGGAATGATCCGACCGAACGCTGTGGCACCCCGCCGGGGCCGTGCCATAATCGTCACTTGTGTATGAGCCTGTGGTGGACGCGTGGAAGCGCTATTCGGGATTGCTGAACAAGCCGCAAACCCCCTGGCGCGCATCGCCGGGTGTACTGGCGGAGATCCATACTCGATTCGGGCAGCTGGACATGTTGATGGAATCCATCGTCACGGTGCTGGACTCCACCTCGTGGGCGCCGGAGGACGACAGGGAAACCACCGCGGACGAACGGCGGCGTTTCCTTGAGGCATGGGACTGGGCGTCGGTGTACACCGACGCCTTCTACTTTTTCGGCTGGCGCACCGTCGATCTGCTCAACGGTGCGGTGGACGGGCCCCTGCCCGGTCTCGCGCCGATCCGGCCGCCCGGTCTTCTCGCGGTCCGCCACTCCCTGCACGACCACCCCGAGGGCCAGGGCGACTACTACCGGCACGGACTGGAACTCCGGGAAGAGGCGCTGGAGAAGATCAGCCGTGCCGCCGACAAGCTCGAAGCGGGCAAAGACGGCCCGGAGCCGGGTCCGCAGTGATCGCGCTCACCCGACATCCGGTCCGCGCGATCACTTCAGCAGGTCGACGACCGGGGCGAAGGCCTCCAGCCACGGCTCCAGCACCACGATGTAGCTGAATCCGAACCGCTCCCGGTACTCCAGCAGCCGATCGGCGATCTCCCGCTCCGTCCCGATCAGCCAGGCCGGAGCGGCGAGCAGCTGCTCGGGAGTGAAGTGCGCCAGCGGATGCCGGGCCCATTCCTCGGCGGTGCCACGCGGATCGTCCGTCACGATCACCTGCTGCACCAGGAGATTCAGCTCCACCTCGGCGGCCCTGGCCCCCAACTGCCCCCGGACCAGCGCCACCCGATCGTCCAGCTCCTCCGGGCTCGCCAGCTGGGGGAACTCCCCGCGCCCCGCGAAGATGCCGGTGAAGCCGATGATGTCGGCATGCTCGGCGGCCAGCCGCAGCACCCGGTCGCCGTTCCCCGCCACCAGCAACGGCGGCCCGCCCGGCCGTACCGGCTGCGGGGAGTGGTCGGGGTTCACCATCAGCCCGCGCAGCTCCTTCACCGTGTGCTCCAGCCGGTCGACGCGCTCCCTTGGGGACGGGAACGGGACGCCGTCGGAACCGGTGCCCTGCCGGATGGAACCGGCCGCCAGCCCCACCTCCAGCCGGCCGTCGGTCAACAGATCGCTACCGGCCACCTCCCGGGCCAGCAGCACCGGGTTGTGGAAGGCCGCGTTGAGGACGAAGGTGCTTACCCGGATCCGCTCGGTGGCCTCGGCGGCGGCCACCAGGGCGGGGAACGGAGGGGGCGCGCCCAAGTGGTCGGGCACGCCCAGCACATCGAACCCCAGGTCCTCGACCTTGCGGGATTTTTCTGCCCACGCACGCCGTGCAGCGGGCGTGACGAGATTGACGCCGAAACGGAACGGACGATTCTCGGGAAGAGTCATGGGGCGACGTTAGCAGCGGCGCCGGAATCCGAGAATATTCCCGCCGTACCGCCCTGAAGAAACTCCGGATCCGCCTGTTCACCACCGCTGTTCAAATTCGGCGACCTTGACACCGGCAAGCCGGATGATCGACTCTCGATGCGAATGTCGCCTGTCCCGCTGTACTTATCGTGCTGGGTGAAGGGATCTTTTGTGGGCTCAGAAAAGGCGGACACAGAAACAACCGTGGGGAAATCGGCGGCGCCCCCGCCCTATTCCCAGGACGACGGAAAAGCGCTCCAGGACTGGTTCCGCACCAGGCGTGACGAGCAGCCGGTCCACCAGGACCCCGCGACCGGCGCGTGGCTCGTTCTCCGCTACGCCGACGTCGTCGCGGCCAGCCTGGACCACGCCACATACTCCTCGGAACTGTGGCGCGCCTACCCCACCGAGTGGGGCAAGGGCGACACCTGGGGCGAAGGCAGACTCACCGAGATGGACCCGCCGAAACACCGGCTGCTGCGAGCCGTGATCGGCAAGGCGTTCACCAACCGGACGGTCGCCGGTCTCGCCCCCGAGATCGAGGCCACAGTGGAACGCCTGCTCGACGCCGTCGACGATCGCGCCGAGATCGACGTGGCCCGCGACCTGGCCGACCCGCTGCCGGTCATGGTGATCGCCGAGCTGATCGGACTGCCCTTCGAGGACCGCGAGTTGCTGCGCGGCTGGGCCGACCAGCTTCTCTCCTTCGAGGTCGGTGACCTGGCCGGGGAGGAGCTCGTCAAGGCCATCGACGCGGCTGGCGCGGAACTGCTCGCCTACCTCCGCGAGCACTACCGATCGCGGCGCGCCGCCCCCAAGGACGACCTCTTCAGCAGGCTCGCCACGGCGGAGGTGGACGGCGAACGACTCGCCGAGGACGCCGTGGTCAACCTCGGCAAACTGCTGCTCATCGGCGGACATGTCACCACCGCCTGCTCCCTCGCCAGTCTCGTCTTCGAACTACTGCGTCACCCCGATGCGCTGGCCGCCCTACGACAGGACGCCGACCTGATACCGGCCGCCATCGAGGAATCGGTCCGCTACCGGCCCGCCGTGGTGAACAGCCTGCGGATGACCACCCGCGAGACCCAGCTCGCCGATGTCACCATCCCGGCCGGCCAGTTCGTCTCGCTCTCCGCGCTCTCGGCCAACCACGACGAGCGGCAGTTCGACGCTCCCGAGCGCTTCGACATCCACCGGCAGCACAACCAGCACGTCGGATTCGGCCAAGGCGTCCACTACTGCCTGGGCGCCCCATTGGCCCGTACGGAGATACGGATCGCGCTCGCCGCGCTGCTGCGGCGGTTCCCGGTGCTGGAACGGACCGACGGGCCCCTCCAGTACTACCGGAACCCGAGCATCGCCGGACTCAGGTCCTTCCCGGTGGCCGTCGGCCGAGGCTGAGCACCACCGTCCGGCTCGGCTGTCACCCAGCCATCGCGCACTCCCCGTGCACCGTACCCACCACAACTCCGCCGTACCGCGCACCACTCGGACCTCAGGGGCAGAAGGATTCATCATGCGACACGTTGACGAGTCGAACACGAGCGGACGGTCCGACGCCGGAAGCGCGAACCCGGGGCGGGCACTCGCCCCGGTCACGCTGCCGGACATCTTCGAGGCCCGGGTCGCGGCAACCCCGCAGGCGTGTGCCGTCTCCGCGGGCGCCCTCGCCTGGACGTTCGCCGAACTCGACGCGCACGCCAACCGCATCGCCTGGTGGCTCATCGGCGGCGGCGCGGGCCCCGACGACCGGGTGGCCGTCGCCCTGCCCCGAGGCGCCGCACACATCGCCGCGCTGCTCGGCATCATGAAGGCCGGAGCCGCGTACGTACCGCTGGACCCCGAGCAGCCCACCGAGCGCTTCGCCCACCTGCTACGGGACATCGCCCCCGAGGCCGTCCTGCTCCCCAGCGACCTCGCCCACCGCCTCCCCCCGGGCGACGCTCGCCCCCTCCTGCTCGACGGCCCCGACACCGGCCCCGCACTCGCCGCCTGCCCCGCCTCCGCGCCCCGCGACACCGACCGGGCAAGGCCACTCCTCCCGCAGCA
Source organism: Streptomyces sp. NPDC006261 (assembly GCF_040613515.1). Taxonomy (NCBI): domain Bacteria; kingdom Bacillati; phylum Actinomycetota; class Actinomycetes; order Kitasatosporales; family Streptomycetaceae; genus Streptomyces; species Streptomyces sp. NPDC006261. The sequence continues at coordinate 635 of NZ_JBEXSI010000087.1, read as the reverse complement.
CCTCGCGTACGTCATCCACACCTCCGGCTCCACCGGCACCCCGAAGCCCGTGGGCGTCCCGCATACGGGCTTCGCCGCCCTCGCGGCGACGGCAACCCACCACCAGGCCACGACCGTCGGCTCCCGCGTGCTGCAACTGGCGCCCGCCACCTTCGACGTGGCCGTCTGGGAGCTGCTCACCACCATCGTCGGCGGAGGCACCCTCGTCGTCCCCGAACAACACCGGCTCCTCGGCGAGGAGCTCGCCGACGTGCTGGCCGCCGAACGGATCAGCAACGTCACCCTGCCCGTCCCGGTGCTCGCCACCCTCCCCGCAGGCACCGAGGCCGCCCTGCCCGAACTGCGCCGGATACACATCGGCGGCGAGAGCTGCCCACCCGACCTCGTACGCCGGTGGTCCGCCGGTCGTGAGCTGGTCAACGGATACGGCACCACCGAATGCTCGGTCGCCACCACCCTGACCGACCCACTCACGGCTCCCCGGACCGCCGCCGACGGCACTACCGCGCAGGTCCCGATCGGGGTCCCGGTGGCGGAGGTCCGGGTGTTCGTCCTGGACGACGGGTTGTCCCCGGTGCCGTCCGGCGTCCCGGGTGAGTTGTATGTGACCGGTCCTGGGTTGGCGCGGGGGTATG